>NZ_JBPYCR010000006.1:0-129335 GCF_051846915.1 Virgibacillus sp. W0181 | reverse complement strand
ACGAAGGAAGTTATCTTTCGGAATCAACATATCGTAAAGTTCGTCGTGTGCGCTTAATGGTAATGACGGTTGTCGTTCTAACATTGGAAATCCCCACTTTTAAATATAATAAGTCTATTATAAACTAACTTTCCGGATTGTGAGCTATTTTATAAGGACTTTTTCAGCAGCCTCGTCGTAATCACGGTGGAGACTATTAGTTAATCGTACACGTTTCACTCTTCACGCATGGATGAATTGACTACAGACCGTTATACATAATGTACGAAATGCTCGGGAAGTATTAATTTATTGAATGAATAAAAATCTATGCGACGTTTATGGCATATAATAGTCTTTTTGTTCATATAGTAAATATATATGGAAAGGCTATGCTGAAGGGAGGAAAAAGCTTGTCAAATGATCCGGCAGTTTTTAGTTTTGATTTACAGGAGTCCCTTTATTTTGAAAGGGGACAGGAAGTAGCGGAAATGTTGGGTGTTTCACTTGATCCAAACATCTCGATACAACCATTTAATGAGTATGTTTCTATTCGGGGTGTAATCGAGCTTCAAGGTGAATATATTAAACTAGAAGAAATGAATGAAGATGAAGAACAAAGTTTACAGGATGTAGAACGAAATACGATGCGCTTTGTCGAAAAAGTCCAAGATACAGAAGACGGGGATGTTGAATTTTCTCACCGATTTCCAGTCGAAATATCGGTTCCTCTCACTCGAGTAAATGATTTGGACGATATTACTGTTAACATTGACGCTTTTGATTATGAATTACCAAGCAACAACCATTTACTACTCCGATCAACGATAAAAATTTACGGAATTAATGAAGATGAAGCGACCGTTTCCGAGTTGAAGGAAATGTCGTCGGGTAAAATACAGGAAGTAGAAACGCCTGATGAAAAAACAAGTGAAGTTTCAGATAGTGATGAGAGATGGAATGAAGAGAATCAAGCAGAGGCAGACTTTGAGTTTGATATTAAAACAACAGAATCAGTAGATGAAGCTGGTGAAGCAGATGAAAAGGAAGAAGAGACAGAACTAGAGGATAAAACAACGGGCCGTTTTCAATTTAAAAAGACTCAAACGTTACAGCAATTTTTGCATAAAAACACTTCTGAAAACGAGCAGGATACTCACGTATTAGAAGATCTTGCATTTATGGAGGATCAGGATGATGTAAGTGAACAGAGCGATCCCCAACTATATGTTGAAGCACAACCTGTCGTTAACGAGTCGGAGTCAGTTTCAGAGTCGTCAGATGCAGATATTGTAGAAAATCTGGACTATTTATCTGACATGTTTAGAAACGATGAGGAAGATCAATATACAAAAATGCGCTTATGTATTGTTCAGCAAGATGATACGATTGAGACGATCTCTCAAAAGTATGAAATACCCGCATTGCAAATTATTAATAAAAACCGATTATCGGATGCGGATTTGAGTGAGGGTCAATTGCTCTACATCCCTCAGCCGGAAAAGTAAAATGGCAATACCCCTTGCAATTTCAAGGGGTATTTGATTTTAGCGAATTATTCGTAAGGGGAGGTGATATGCCTATGACAGCATTTGAAGAAGCTTGTAGTGCCTATGGAATACGGCTGCAGAATATAACATCAATTACCTCAAACGTATATAAAATCAATGATGGCAGCAGTAATTTTGCGTTAAAGAAAAGCAATTTAAAAAAAGACTCAATAAAAAAATGGGTAGACGTGTTGCATGATGCCAATTTTTATAACTTGACGTCTATACTACCCGTATTTGTATCTAAAAAAGGGAAGTTGTATGTTGAAATAGATCAAGAAATATTTTACCTAACACCATGGATAGAACATTCACAGCAAGCGACAATTCCACAAATATATAGTGTGCTTGGCAAAATCCACCATCATACAAAAAAGATAAACAAAATAGATCTTAACCTTGTCCTTCAACAATTTACCACTTATAAGTCCAATTGTGACGAAATGCACAATAATCTAATTCAACATATCGGTAACTTTGAAAAATCTCATTACATGTCGCCGGTTGAACTGCAAGTATGCACTCATTTTCACAAGATCGACCTTGCCAATAGCAGATTAAAGCAATTCATTGATAAATATATAGATGAAATAACCGAATCAGAAGAATGGTATATCAGTTTATGTCATGGGAATGTAAAGAGAAGTCATTTTATAACCAATGACCATACATATTTAATCAATTGGGAAGAAACTAGCAATGATACAGCAATCATCGATTTAATTGCTTTGTTTAACAATGAAAATTATTTTCATGATGCACCGGTTGAACAATTCAAGCAAGCATTCACCTATTACATGGAACAAAACAAATTATCAATGAGCGAATTATACTTGTTAACTATCCATTTGCTGCATCCTGCGAATTATTTGCTGCACATCGAAAATTATTTGAACGATAAAAGAAAAATTCCTACTGTTGAACAAGTTGAAGCGCTGGAAGTTGCGTATCGCAAGTTATTGTATGGGCTGGATTGGAGTTATTTTGTTGAAAATGAATATGAACAATTAGAATTGGATATTTAGATCCACTCCAAATAAAAGGCGATAAACAGTCCGACTAATAAACCTAGTAAAAATACATCAAACGTTGTTGGAAAGAATAGTGTGCGCAATAACTGAAATATTAATATCGGTAATGTACAACTTTCAATGACAAAAATACAGTGCCGCAACCATAGTGGCAATCGATACCGATAATGTCTTGCCACAACAATCACCTCGCTTTTTAGTTTTGCTTGTTTTTATTGTATGTAAGAACATGGTCTATCTGTGCGTCAATTAGCGTTATATTTGCATTTATTTAAAAAACTGGATAAAATATATTTAATTAAATCATGTGTGATGCAATGATAGGGAATAGTATAAATTAATTATCCAACAGAGAGGGAAACAATGGTGGGAGTTTCCTGGAAAAATTTTTAGAAGTCACCCTTGATGCAGCTTCTTTGAAGTAATAGTAGAAGAATGCCGGTTAAATAGCCGTTATTAGACAATAAGTGTGCAAATAATGTTTTTTAATTTGCAAATAAGGGTGGTAACACGGAAATCAGATCTTTTCGTCCTTTTGATAGGATGAAAAGATTTTTTAATGGACATTTTTAGAGGAGGAATACAGGTATGAATGAAAATAAAGCCTTTCTGCCGCCTAAATATCACCCGGAGACGGTTGAAAAAGGGCGTTATCAATTTTGGGTAAAAGGTAAGTTTTTTGAAGCAACTGGCGATAAAGAGAAAGAGCCTTTTACGATTGTTATCCCACCACCAAATGTAACTGGTCGATTGCACTTGGGACATGCGTGGGATACAACGATGCAGGATACAATAGCCCGAATGAAACGGATGCAAGGTTATGATGTTTTATGGCTTCCAGGAATGGATCATGCAGGTATCGCGACACAGGCGAAGGTAGAAGCAAAATTGAAAGAAAATAATCAAAATAAATATGATCTTGGAAGGGAAAAGTTTTTGGAAACGGCTTGGGAATGGAAAGAGGAATATGCCGACTTTATTCGTAGTCAGTGGGGAAAGTTGGGCCTTGGACTGGATTACTCCCGTGAAAGGTTTACACTAGATGATGGTTTATACAATGCCGTTCAGGACGTTTTTATTCAACTGTATGAAAAAGGATTAATTTACCGCGGAGAGTATATTATTAATTGGGATCCGCAAACACAAACAGCTCTTTCAGATATTGAAGTCATTTATGAAGAAGTGCAAGGAAAATTTTATCATATGCGCTATCCGATCAAAGATAGTGAAGAAACGATTGAAATAGCAACAACACGACCGGAAACGATGTTGGGGGATACAGCAGTAGCTGTTCACCCGGAAGATGAACGGTACAAGCATTTAATTGGAAAGAAAATCGTCTTGCCAATCGTCGGTAGGGAAATAGATATTGTTGCTGATGATTATGTAGATATGGACTTCGGTTCCGGAGCAGTTAAAATCACTCCCGCGCATGATCCGAATGATTTTGAAATCGGTAATCGTCACAACTTAAAGCGTGTACTTATCATGCATGAAGACGGAACGATGAACGAAAATGCGGGCCAATATGAAGGGTTGGATCGTTTTGTATGTCGCAACCAAATTGTGAAAGACTTACAGGATATGGGCATACTATTTAAAATAGAAGATCATGTCCATCAAGTTGGCCATTCAGAGCGGAGTGGAGCGGTCGTTGAACCCTATTTGTCAACACAATGGTTTGTCCATATGCAGCCGCTTGCTGACGCAGCAGTTGAACTGCAAAACGGTGAAGAAAAAGTAAATTTTGTTCCGGAACGTTTTGAAAGAACTTACTTACATTGGATGGAAAATATTCGTGATTGGTGTATATCCCGGCAATTATGGTGGGGACACCGGATTCCAGCATGGTATAATAAAGAAACACAAGAAATTTATGTCGGAAAAGAAGCGCCGGCAGACAGCGAAAATTGGCAACAGGATGAAGATGTACTTGATACGTGGTTTTCCTCTGCGCTTTGGCCATTTTCCACCATGGGCTGGCCAGATGAAGAAGCGGAAGACTTCAAAAGATATTTCCCTACGGATGTACTCGTAACAGGTTATGACATTATCTTCTTCTGGGTAGCACGGATGATCTTCCAATCAAAAGAATTTACCGAAAAACGGCCATTTAAGGATGTACTCATTCATGGACTAATCCGGGACTCGGAAGGAAGAAAAATGAGCAAGTCGCTCGGTAATGGTGTAGACCCGATGGATGTAATTGAGAAGTACGGTGCCGATTCCTTACGCTATTTCTTGTTAACAGGATCTACTCCGGGTCAGGATTTGCGTTTTTACTGGGAAAAAGTAGAGTCCACGTGGAATTTTGCTAATAAAGTTTGGAATGCTTCCCGCTTTTGTTTAATGAACTTGGAAGGATTTACACATAAGGATATTTATTTATCAGGAAACTTGAGCCTTGCCGATAAGTGGATATTAACAAGATTGAATGAAACGATTGAACAAGTAACAAAAAACACGAATAAATATGAGTTTGGCGAAGCAGGGCGATATTTATATAATTTTATTTGGGACGACTTTTGCGATTGGTATATTGAAATGGCAAAACTCCCATTATATGGAGAGAACGAAGCGGATAAGAAGACGACAAGGTCTGTTTTGGCACACGTATTGGATTTTACGATGCGTATGCTTCATCCGTACATGCCATTTATTACAGAAGAGATATGGCAACATCTTCCGCATGAAGGGAAATCAATTACGATTGCTGCATGGCCGGAACCAAATCCTGCATTTCATGACGAACAGGCTGCCAGGGAGATGAAACGATTGGTAGCGATCATTAAATCTGTTCGTAATATTCGCGCCGAAGTCGATACACCAATGTCCAAACAGATTACGTTGCTTATTCAAGCTGAGAATGACGATGTTGTAAAAGAATTGGAAAGCGAACGTGCGTATATAGAAAAATTTTGCAATCCCGATAAGTTAGCAATTGGAACAAACGTTACTGTTCCGGAAAAGGCGATGTCGGCAGTCGTGACTGGTGCTGAAGTTTTCCTTCCTTTAGAAGGGTTAATCGATTTCGACAAGGAAATTGAACGCTTGGAAAAAGAACTTGAAAAATGGTCAAAAGAAGTTGAACGTGTACAAAAGAAATTGGCCAATGAAGGGTTTGTAAAAAAGGCACCTGAAAAAGTTGTTGAAGAAGAAAAACTAAAAGAAAAAGATTACTTGGATAAACAGAAAAAAGTGCAGCTGCGATTAAACGAATTGAAAAGTGAATAAATGAAAAGCGGAAATCTAATAGGTTTCCGCTCTATTTTTTAAAAAGGTCAGAAAGCATAAAGTTTTGTGCGTAGCTGTCTAGCTTAGGCGTGATTTTATATGTGTCACGTATTTTCCTAACAAATTAATATCGCTAACAGCACTTAAAATTCTCGAACCAACAACATCTTCTATTTCATTGAAAAGCAGTTCCTCATTTTGTCCAATTAAAAAATCAATCCCGACAAGATCAAAGTCGAAATGGTCAACTATCCTCTGTATCATAATGCGGTCTTCCGTACGCAAATCATACCAAACTGCAGCACCGCCAAGCTTATAATTGGCTCGAAAATCACGATCGTTTATTCTTAAAACAGCGCCGATAATTTCCTTTCCCACAACAAAAACGCGTACATCCTGACCAAGTTTAACGTTACATGCTTGTACAATAACTTCTTTCGCCTGCATCGAATTAAGGCAGCTATACCATGTTTTGTCACCTGTAATGTAGTGTACTTGCTTCCCACCTCTACCTGTTGCATCCTTTACGACAAAGGGGTATGGCAGAGGTGGAGTTTGTTGGTTGTTTCCATTCGTTAGAAAAAACGTGTCCACCATGGGGATATTCAATTTCCTTGCTTCATGATACGTCCACGATTTATGATTCGTAAGAAGAGCAATGTCGCAGGAGTTGAAAACATGAACCTTAAGCTCCGATAGATACATTTGTATGAATGGTTCAATGGTTCTTACGACAGCAAACTCCGGCAGTTCGATAGGTTTGTTATTATACATCAATAGTCGATTTTGTTTAACAAAAGCAAATGTCAATTCTTCTCGTAGTATTAACGTTAGAGATATGTTTTGCAATTTTGCTTCATGTATAAACCAATCAATATATGACTTGTTTTCGAGTGCATCTTTCTCAGTATAAATAAGCCACCCGTTATAATCCATACTTCTTACCTTCCTTCAGTAGGTCCAAAATATGATGAATGATAAAATCAGCTACATTGATATTCGTACAGTCATACATATTACGGATATGTGCGTTGGAATTTACTTCACAAACAATCGGAACATTATCTTTACCAATTAACAAATCTATACCGGCAAAATCTGCATCTATTGCTTTTGTTGCATCTACTGCTAATTGCTTCTCCGCAGTAGTTGGTTGATACGCCTTCATTGTCCCCCCTGTAGTTACATTAGCTCTGAAGTCGTTGAGTGAGGTGCGTTTCATGGCTGCGACGACTTCATCGCCAACAACCTGAAGGCGTAAATCCGTTCCATAACTGGAATCAATAAATTCCTGAAACATGTAAGGTTTTCCTTGTAACGCCACTGCTTTTTCATACAAATCTAATTTATTATGTATTAAATATACTTGTTCCCCAAATGAACCGAATGCTTCTTTTACAATCATCGGAAATCCAAACGTTTTTATCGCAAAATCGATCATTTGCGGGTCAACTCGGTTAGTCGCGTAATACGTCTTTGGTGCAATAATGGTACTAGGAACAGGTAGCCCATTTTTGACAAGTGCTTGATAAGTTGCGATCTTATCATCACTTGTGGCGATTGTTTCCGACGAATTAAAGACCGGGATACCCATCAACTCCAATTGTTTGGCAAGGTATATGTCTTTGTCTGCAAATACGATATAGTCCGGAAAGGCATAGTTATCCTGTTGTAATATTTGTAACTCGTTATTCATCAAAAAGGAGTGTAACTGATTGTTTTTAAGTATGATTGTTTCACTATCTTTTCTCCATGCAGCTTCTTGAATCCATTCTGCAAAATCGCGGAATTTATCCCCTTGTAATTGCCCGTTGTAAATAATCCATCCTTGTAATGTCACTTTTTGTATTCCTTTCTACACAAGTGGGTATGATTAAAACATTCAGCCCGCAGCACGTACTGCTATATTTTCATTATTAAAAGAATGTAATAAGTTGTACTTGTCTATTTTATTGCTACGACATTTTTCATCCTGCTATACTAATTTTAATGGTTCTTGCTTCTTTTACAAAGAAAAGTGGTGTAATTATGTTTAAAGAATTTTCACAAGTTGAACGTTTTTTTACTTCCAGGCAATTGTTTGGTATAAAACCTGGTCTGGAACGCATGAATGATCTTTTACAGTTAGTCGGAAATCCCGAAAGAAAGATAAACGCTGTTCATGTTGCCGGCACAAATGGCAAAGGATCCACAATTCAGTTTATAAAGCATGCACTTCGAAAGAATGGATATAATGTTGGTGTTTTTACTTCGCCAAGTTTTACCGGCATTCGCGGCCATCTATTTATGAATGAGTCGGAGATAAGTTCAGATGAACTTTTAAGAACGATGAATGTCATCTATCCGGCCATTCAAAAATTGGATAATGAACAAAGACACCCTACTGAATTTGAAATACTTACCGTGGTCGCTTTTATATACTTTGAAAAATTTTCTGATATAGCAATCATCGAATCCGGTATGGGTGGTCGCTACGACACGACGAACTGTATTGATCCAATATTATCCGTCATCACAAATGTCGAATTAGACCACACAGCTTTTTTAGGCGATACAATTGAAGCAATCACACTTCATAAAGCAGGTATTATAAAAAGCAATCGTCCAGTAGTTGTTGGTTCTATTCATGCAATTGCGATGGAAGTGGTTTTAGATGAAGCCACAAGTAAAAGCGCGAAATTGTATAGGCCTGGTAGACAATTTACTTATAAGCTACTTGTACCGGATAATAATGGTCAAACCTTTCGTTGGCAAGGAGAAAAGAATTTTAATGTCCATATTCAGCTGGCCGGTGAACATCAAATCCATAACGCATCGATAGCACTAATGGCTTTAACAATATTGGAGAAGTCTGGTTATTCCATCATGTGGAATAAAGCTTTGGAAGGAATAAGTGAAACAATCATACCGGGCAGATTTGAAGTAATCCATAAAAAGCCAATGATTATCGTGGATGGTGCACATAATCCTGCAGGTGTTGATGCCTTTTTGCAAACTGTTTTGTCTCGTCCAAATGAAAAGAGGAAGCTAGTTTTTGCTGCGTATAAAGATAAAGACATACAAACGATGATATTTAAATTCAAAAAAGTTTTTCCGACGATTATCGGCACAACCTTTGATCATTCACGGGCTGCCGGTATATCTGAATTTACTGGGGAAGATATTATTGTACGGGCAGATTGGAAATCATTAATGGATGAAATATGTGAACATGATGATGGAACGATATATTATATTGCTGGCTCATTACATTTTATATCTATCGTTAGGCAGTATTTACTTCAATCTTCAATATAAAAAAAAGCGCAATTACTGTAGAACGATTTAATAGATTGCTGACAAAATATTACTTACTTTTTATATCAATTATGCTAGATTTAAAATCATACTATTCTAGCAAAGTTGGTGGAGCAAATGAATAAACGTCCAAACAAATCAAATGATAAGCATGAGTCAGAAAACGGAAAAATCAAAAATGAAGGTTCTATTCCTGTTATATCGAGTCTGGATGATCACGAAATTAATAAAAAAGGAAAAAGTACGAAACGCTCAGGAAAACGTCTGAAGCCATTTATTATTGCAAGTCTTTCTGCCGTAGCTATTGGGATTGTTTTAGGCAGTATTATGCTTAATTTATTTACTTCGATTGAAAATGGGGACGATCAAAAAACATTGAGTACTAGTTCTTCTCAAACGAATGAATCTGATATTGGAAATAATGAAGGTCCAGATGAAACAACGGAAACTATCATTGAATCAATGAACGCCTATGTTGTGCAAGGCGGAGTATTTAAGGAAAAAGAAAACGCTGAAGAATGGCTGAATACATTTAAAAATGCAGGGCATGATGCAATAATTTGGAATAAAGCAGATGGGTATTACTTAATGGCAGGGGTAGCGGCAACAAAAGAAATTGCGAATGAAAAAGTCCGAGCAATAAAAGAAAGTGAATTGGATGCATTTTCCAAGCAATGGTCAACAGAACCAGTTAAATCGGAGTTAAGTGAAGAAGAAAAGGAATGGTTCACGCAATTCCAGGAAAAATGGAATCTGACTTTGGAGACATCAGGCGAGCAACAAAAACAGGCCATTCTTGATTGGCAAAAACTATTGGAAGATGAATCAATTAATAAGGATTCTTATAAACCGCTACAAACTAAAACGAATGATTTTCTTCAAAAGTCCGGACAAATGAGTGATGCTGAAATACGTTTTTCTCTTTTGGAAATATGGAAACTTTTTGATGAAGCATTAGATCGTTAGATGATCCGCAAAATGCCAATCTTTACTTGAAATAAGTCACATAATTTTATTTTTATTAGGAGATTTATCAAATATACTGTACAGGAACATTTTCATCATGCGTAATTATCAATTGGTTCAAAAGTATTTAACTCGATAAAATAATGATAAGTTAAATACAAGGAGGACTTTTTGATGAAAGTATCGCCTATTATGATTAAAAATGTACCGAAGGAAGACCGTCCTCGTGAACGGCTTATAACACTTGGGTCCAGCCATCTATCAAATCAAGAATTGCTAGCAATTTTATTGGGAAACGGAACGAAACAGGAGTCAGTCATGGATCTGTCCCATCGCGTTTTAATGCATTTTGAAGGGTTAAAACTTTTAAATGACGCAACGATTGAGGAGTTAACAGCAATAAAAGGGATTGGCCCCGCAAAAGGTGTCGTTATTCTAGCTGCCATTGAGCTTGGTCGGAGGATGCACCAGTATAAGCCTGATGACAGTTATATTATACGCTCCCCCGAGGACGGGGCTGATTATGTGATGGAAGAAATGAGGAACTTGAATCAAGAGCATTTTGTCGTTCTTTTTCTGAATACTAAAAATCAGATTATGCACAGGCAAACGATTTTTATTGGCAGCCTAAATGCTTCGATTGTCCATCCCCGCGAAATCTTTCGTGAAGCCGTAAAACGATCAGCGGCTTCCATTATTTGCGCACACAACCATCCATCTGGAGATCCAGCCCCATCCCAAGAAGATATACATGTAACAAAACGACTTGTACAAGCAGGTAAAATGATGGGAATTGAACTTCTCGATCATTTAATTATTGGAAACAATAAGTTTGTTTCCTTAAAGGAAAAAGGTTATATATGAGGATGAATCAACTTTCGACTCACTTGAATGAACGGAAATTGCATCGCAATCAATGAAGAATCATAGCTATTAAAACAATATCTGAATGGGTTTATCATTGCGTTTTTTAAAAAACAAATGATAACCCTATCTATTTTATCCTTTTTTTCGTATAATTGAATAGATGTAAAAGATGGCGCCATTTCAAATTAAATAATGAAAGTGGCGCTTTTGTTCCACATAAATAGCGTGCATATTTACTGAAATGATCTATTTGGTTTATTTTTGCACACTTTCAGGAATAACAAAAATTCTTTTATAAACTGTACAATCGTAAACAATGCAATTTTTAAAGGAAATAGCTTTAAAATATATCTTCAATTTATTCGTTTCCAAGCTGGAATGATCTGTGCGGGAACCGATATGAATAGAAGGTTTTCGATCGCCTTTCCATTATCACGCATTAATAGGCTGTAAATACCCCCGCCTCTATGCGTGAAAAAGTTAAACGTGAAGGTGGGGGAAGGATACAGACTAAAACCGTCACATCGTGTGACAACGTCTGTATGACCCGCTTCCTGCGGGCCTAAATCCCCGATTCTGTTCGGGCCACAGGATGTAGGTCACAAAGGCGTTGCGATAGGACGTCGCGAATTTAGCCTTTGTTCATTTTATCAGTAGGGGAGGAAAGAAAATCCATACTGAATGAAGTTTCACTTTATGGTGGTTAAGTAAAGTTTTTCCTCAATCGTTCGATTCGTATGATATGTTTGTACGGACATATACTATATGTTCGTCACAGTCTTGTTTATACATCATAGACTTGTCAAAGGGAAAGGGAGATTTTTTTGTCAAAATTCAGTTTTTCACAAGATTTGGGAATAGATTTGGGTACATCAAATACACTTGTATTTATGAAAAATAAAGGGGTTGTTGTAAGAGAACCTTCTGTCGTAGCTAAAAATATCGAAACAGGTGAAATTGAAGCAGTCGGAAGTACGGCCAGAAACATGATTGGCCGAACACCTGGAAGTATTTCTGTTCTTCGGCCGATGAAGGATGGAGTAATTGCCGACTATGATACAACGGCGGTTATGTTAAAATATTATATGAAACGAGCAAGCAGAAAGCGATCCATGCTTGCCGGAAAGCCGAATGTAATTATTTGTGTTCCATCTGGCATAACGAAGGTGGAGGAGCGAGCTGTTATCGATGCCGCAAAACAAGCCGGAGCCAAGAATGCATTTCCTGTAGCTGAACCTTTTGCAGCAGCAATAGGAGCGGGACTGCCTGTATGGGAACCGACTGGCAGTATGATTGTAGATATCGGTGGTGGCACAACAGAAGTGGCTGTTATCTCCCTTGGCGGCATTGTTACAAGTAAATCTATACGTGTAGCAGGAAATAGCATGGACGAAGCAATTTCACAATATATTAAAAAACAGTATAACCTTGCGATTGGTGAACGGACAGCGGAATCGATTAAAATGGAGATTGGAACAGCTGGAGAGGTAAGTGAACAGTCCGAAATGGAAATACGAGGACGAGATTTATTATCCGGATTACCACAAACAATTTCCATTACTGCCGTTGAAATCGCCGGTGCATTAAATGAATGTGTAGAAGCGATTGTTGAAGCAGTGAAAAATACATTGGAAAAAACACCTCCTGAATTATCTGCAGATGTAATGGATCGTGGCATCGTGCTTTCAGGCGGAGGTGCATTATTAAAGAATCTCGATCAGGTAATTAGCAATAAAACGGAAATGCCCGTCTTTGTAACGGAAAACCCATTAGATAGTGTGGCAGTTGGAACTGGAATGTCGCTTGAGTATATTAAACAGTTCAGTTCGCATCCGAATATTTCTTCACAAGCCACATTAGGCGATTAAGTAGGTGCTTGAATGTCCTTTTTTCAAAAAAAGCGATTGTTTTTATTATTAATAGGTATGATTGTATTAGTCGTGTTAATCGGGTATTCATTGACGAACAGATCTCAACTAACAGCGCCGGAACAATTTGTAATGGATACTGTAGGTTGGGCACAAAATACAATTCAGACTCCCGTTAAGTATGTAACAGGTATTTTTTCTAATATTAGTGAATTAAAAAACACGTTTAACGAAAACCAGTTGTTAAAAAGTAAATTGTCCGAATATAAAAGTCTCGTATATGACGTGCAGGAACTGAAAGAAGAAAATGAACAATTGCGAGAAACCCTTAATAAAACTGATTCGATTAATCAGTATGATACCATTCAGGCAACCGTTATTTCTAGATCACCGGAGAGGTGGATTGAACAAATAACGATTAATAAAGGTACAGCACACGGTGTGGATACAAATATGGCGGTAATCACTGCTGAAGGAATGATCGGTAAGGTACAGGCTGTTTCCAATTCTGCATCAACCGTTCAATTGCTAACTGGTTTTGATCAGTTTAATCGAATTTCGGCAACAATTTCCCGTGACGGAAAAGATATTTTCGGATTGATTGAAGAATATGATAAAGAAACGGAATCCCTATTATTTAAGATCATTGAAGAATCGGATAAAGACCTTGAAAAAGACGAACTCGTCGTATCATCCGGTTTAGGAGGCTTATTTCCGGCCGGGTTGCCGATCGGGACGGTAAAAGATGTTATACCCGATCAATACGGGCTGACGAGAACGGCTTTAATTAAACCGGCGGCAGACATGTACGATATTAATCATGTTATTGTCGTAAATCGCGAAGTATCGGGAGAGGATGCTATTCAGGAGCTAGAGGAGGATGAGGAGTAATGAAGCAATTGTACTTTTTCCTTTTCCTTTTTTTCCTGTTAGTATTTGAAGGGGTAGCGTTTGAGCTGCTGCCATCCAACTTGGTTGTGGGCCATTTGCTAATTATTCCACACTGGATTGTCATTTTTTTATTTCTATTAGCAATTTTTTATGATGGGGATACAACCTCTTATTCTGTGATCTATGGAATTATTTTTGGATTGTTAATAGATATTGTATATACAAGTGTTCTAGGTGTTTATATGTTTGCTTACCCTGTTACCGTATATATTATAAAAGAGCTTAAAAACTTATTTCATACGAACTTTCTTGTTGTATTTCTATTAGGGACGATTGGGTTGATTTTTGCAGATACAATGATTCATATCGTATACAGTGCAGCAAACATAACAGATATGAATTTAATAAACTATTTAAGTAACCGTCTCCTACCTACCGTTTTAGCAAATGTTATATTTTTGATTGTGATGTATCCGATATTTAAAAACAGATTTATAAAATGGAAAAAAGAGCAAGTAGATAAAGGAGCTACTTTTTAAGTACTAATTAATTAAGGATTCAACTTAACGGATGTCGCTTTGTAATAGAATGAGGTGAACTTATCGTGCTTGACAATAAACAAAAAATAACGATCAAAGGAACAAGAGATGGGCTCACATTGTTCATTGACGATACATGTTCTTTTGAAGAAGCTATTGATGAATTAGATGAAAAGATTAAGGCGAGTCAACCGACGAAAGAGGAGCCTGTTGTATCGGTTACTGTCAAACTTGGTTATCGGTATTTACATAAAGAACAAAAGGAACGATTGCATCATTTAATCGGAAGAGATAATCGACTTACAATTGAAAGCTTTGATTCAGATGTTATTTTGAAGAAAGAAGCTTTACAATGGAAAGAAGAAAGTGAAACGAAAGTAATAACTCAAGTTGTAAGATCAGGACAAATACTTCAAATAACAGGTGATCTTTTCCTTATTGGCGATGTAAATCCAGGTGGACACGTGACTGCTACGGGAAACATCTATATACTTGGGAATTTGAGAGGAATTGCTCATGCTGGGGTTAATGGTGATCAGGAAGCTGTTATCGCCGCCTCCTACATGAAACCTACGCAATTGCGGATTTCTGATTACGTCAGTAGAGCACCTGATTATGAGACTGATGGTGTATATATGGAATGTGGGTTTATCGATCATAAACAAGACAAAATTATTATAGATCGTTTACAAGTTCTTTCACATATGCGGAATAAGCTAAGCACGTTTGAAAGGAGATTTCTTAATGGGTGAAGCAATCGTAATTACATCAGGTAAAGGCGGAGTTGGAAAAACAACGACCACCGCAAATATCGGAACAGCTTTAGCGTTAATGGGCAAAAAAGTATGTTTGATTGACACAGATATTGGTTTAAGAAATTTAGATGTTATCATGGGTCTGGAAAACCGGATTATATATGACATTGTTGATGTTATTGAAGAACGTTGTAAGCTAAAACAGGCGCTAATCTCCGATAAAAGATTTGATTTTCTTTCTTTGTTACCGGCAGCACAAACGAGCGATAAATCGGCTGTTACAACAGAAGGAATGGAAAAAATCGTTGCTGAATTAAAACAAGATTATGACTATATTATTATCGATTGTCCAGCAGGTATTGAGCAAGGCTTTCAAAATGCAGTAACCGGAGCAGATCAAGCGATTGTAGTAACAACACCTGAGAAATCAAGTGTCCGTGATGCTGATCGTATTATTGGGTTATTGGAACAATACAATATGGAACGGCCACGTCTTATTATAAATCGAATCCGAAATCAGATGATGAAGGATGGCAGCATGCTTGCAGTTGATGATATTGTACAAATACTTTCCATTGATTTAATTGGTATCGTTGTGGACGATGATCAGGTCATTGCTGCTTCCAATCAAGGCGAGCCAATTGCCTTCCAACCGAACACGAAAGCATCAATTGCTTATCGAAACATTGCACGAAGAATTCTTGGAGAAACAGTACCTTTACAGTCTTTAGAAGATGAAGCTGGTTTATTTAAAAAAGTGAAGAAATTTTTCGGTATGCGAACATAGTAGTTTAGGTTCAAATAGAGTAAAATGCTCGAAGGTCAAAAAGACTTACTTTTTGAAAAACCTTTAATAGAATAATATAGGAATTATCTTTCAGGCGATAGAATTCTACTTCTATTGCCTGATTTTTTTTATGTAAATAGAGGATAAACACATAACTTGTCCTTCATATTCATACAATGATAGAAATGTTGAACAAGGGTTGTGAGAAAATGGATAGAGGAGTAAAAAAAGTACGAGAAAAAATAAAACATCGAAAAAAATTGCGGCATTTACCTGCGGATAGTAAAACACGTAAACAAATTTATCCAGCGATCCTACAGGACGAAGAAAAACATGGCTATTATCCAAATGCCATTGAACAAGATCTTCATAGAAATGACAGCAAATTGTTTTCGGGTCTTCTTATTAAAGGCGTATTTTCTATTGCTTTGTTTATTGGGACTGCTTGGATTTTAGAATCCAAAACGGATTATCTTGATCAGCCGAAACAATGGACCCAGTATGCATTTACAGAAGAATTTCCTTTTGCCAAGGTCAATCAATGGTACAATACAACCTTTGGCTCACCGTTATCATTTACACCAACTGAAAAAGAGGAAATATTAACATCAGATCAAGTGGCAATGCCGGTAAATGGCCGTTTGGAACAAACTTTTCAAACAAATGGTACAGGCATTATGATTTCACCGGAAGAAACAACACAAGTTTCTTCGATTAGAGAAGGTGTCGTTATTTTTGCCGGCAATGACCGAGAAAAGGGAAAGACGATTGTTGTGCAGCATCCAGATAATAGTCAATCAACTTATGGATCGTTAAGCTCAATTTATGTTTATCTTTACCAATTCATCGACAAAGATCAGGCTATTGGAGCATTTCAGCCAACAGAAGAGAATAAAGCTGTTTATTTTTCAATAGAAAAAGACAGCGAATATATTGATCCAATTCAGGTGATCCCAGTTGACGATTCACAATAGCATTTTCCCGCGCATTCATTTACATCCGATATTGTATATCTTCATTTTAATTTCTTTTGTTACCGGTACGTTTGTCGAATTATTTATCATTTTATTTATTGTTTTTTTTCATGAGTTGGGGCATTATACGATGGCTCGTATATTTAAATGGCGGATTCGCAATATTACATTATGGGTATTTGGTGGTGTTATGAATGTAGAAGAACATGCAAACAAGCCATTAAACGAAGAATTTTTCGTAACGATTGCCGGTCCAATGCAACATCTTATTATCTTTATCTTTTTAATACCTTTATCATATAGTCAAATTTTACCCGAGCAGGTTATACAATTAGTGTATTACTATAATTCAATTATTCTATTATTTAATTTACTCCCCATATGGCCATTGGACGGAGGGAAGCTTCTTTTTTTCAGTTTGTCTTCTTTTCATCCGTTTCGTAAGGCATATTACTTCATTATTGGATTTTCGATGGTGATCACTCTAACTTTAATTATTTACCAATTATTTATATTCAGCTTTACATTGAGTTCTTTTTTTATTATGATTTTTTTATTGATGGAAAATCGTACGGAATGGAAACATCGATATTATGTTTTTATTCGTTTCTTATTGCACCGTTATGAAGGTAAAGGAGCGATAAAAGGGGTTGTCCCGCTTTCTGTAAAAAACAATGCATCGCTAATGGACGTTTTTTCGTTGTTCAGACGGGATAAGAAGCATCCAATTTATGTCCATTTTTCAGAACACAACCGTGCGGTAATCGATGAGAGTGAGTGTTTGCACTTATATTTCAATGATGGAAAATATAATAGAACGATCGGTGAACTTGTAAATAAGTCGGATTGAACGCCTTCGTTTTATAGGAGACTTCAGGCGAGTTTGTCTTGACACTTGATTGTACCTATGGTAACATTATTTTGTTCTTATTGTAGCACCAAGCTACAACCGCACAGATCAGGTTTAAACTTTCAAAGTACCTGTATGGCGAGTCTGAGTATATTAGGAGGTGCAATGAAGTATGTACGCAATTATTGAAACAGGTGGCAAGCAAGTAAAGGTTGAAGAAGGACAAGAAATCTATATTGAAAAAGTAAATGCTGAAACTGATGAAACAGTAACTTTCGATAAAGTTCTTTTCGTAGGTGGAGACGATGTAAAAGTTGGAACTCCATTTGTTGAAGGAGCATCTGTTACTGCTAAGGTTGAAAAGCAAGGTCGTCAGAAAAAAATTAGAGTATATAAATATAAGCGCAGAAAAAATTACCATCGTACACAAGGTCATCGTCAACCGTACACGAAATTGGTAATTAATAAGATTAACGCTTAAGGAAATCACATGATTAAAGTTACCATTTTTCGTAAAGGAAACAAAATTCATGGATTTCAATTGGAAGGCCATGCAGGAAGTGGTCCTTATGGATATGACCTTGTATGTGCCGGTGTCTCTGCTGTATCATTTGGGGCAGTGAACGCTGTTATGGAACTATGTAATATGGAGCTTCAAATTGAACAAGAACAGGACGGTGGTTTTTTGAAAGCGACCGTGCCTGATGGGATACAAATAGAACAAAGAGACCAGGTGAGTTTTTTACTGGAAGCAATGCTTATCTCTTTGCAAACAATCGAACGGGACTATAAGCAATTTATTAAAATTTTATAGGGAGGTGCATGTACATGTTGCATTTGGACTTACAATTTTTTGCACAGAAAAAAGGTGCCGGAAGTACGAGAAACGGACGGGACTCCCATTCCAAAAGATTAGGTGCAAAACGTGCAGACGGTCAGTTTGTAACCGGCGGGTCAATCTTGTACCGTCAAAGAGGGACAAAAATTTATCCTGGTGAAAATGTTGGCCGTGGAGGCGATGATACGCTTTTCGCCAAAGTTGACGGGGTAGTTAAATTTGAACGTTTTGGTCGTGACCGTAAAAAAGTTAGTATTTATCCAGTACCAGTTACACAAGAAGCTTAATGGTAGAAACTCCAATCTTTACGGTTGGAGTTTTTATAATTTATTAGAAACCTAACTGTGTTTAAGCTATTATAGAAATAATCCCTCTTCGGATACATATTAATTATTCCGCCTATTTGCTATTATAAAATAGGGGGGTAAAAATTGAATGAAAAGAAGTTTATGCAATTTCTACAAAATTATAGACATGATATTTTAAACGAACTACAAATTGTTCATGGTTATGCTAGTATGGGGAATTTAGAGAAAGTAGAGAATAAAGTTAGCCAGATGATCGCTTCTTTTCACAATGAACGCAAATTAATCAGTTTGCATGCACCAAAACTTGCATTATGGGTAATTGAATTTAATCATAGGCATGAGAACATACGAATAACATATGACATGCATACGGAGAATATTAACCTAGAACAGATAGATGACTCGTTGGTCTATTTTTGTGACCAGTTTGTTAAATTATTAACAAAATATTGTAACAGCGAGGAATACTATGAAGGCAACTTGGAATTACATAAACGTCCTGATGAACAAATAATTGAACTGCATCTTTCTTTTCAGGGCAACATGCTTCAAATTGCTGAGTTAAAAGAGAATTTAATAATGACCGACCAAGCATATGAGATTGTGGAAACGAATTCTGGTGTTCGATGCAGTATTGCAGTTTCTTTTCAATGAAAGAGGTGAATGGTAATGTTTGTTGATCAAGTAACCGTATTTGTAAAAGCAGGAGACGGTGGGAATGGCCTTGTCGCTTTTAGACGTGAAAAATATGTACCAAAAGGAGGGCCTGCCGGCGGTGATGGCGGAAATGGCGGGGACATTATATTTGAAGTTGATGAAGGCTTAAACACACTAATGGATTTCCGTTATAATCGGCATTTTAAGGCAAAACGTGGAGAAAACGGGATGAGTAAAGGAAAACATGGAAAAAATGCAGAACCGCTCATTGTATCCGTACCTCCGGGGACTACGGTTTATGATAAAGAATCAGGAGCGATTATTGCCGATCTAACGACGAATAAACAAAGCGCAGTTATTGTTAAAGGTGGTCGAGGCGGTCGGGGAAACGTACGATTCGCAACTCCTAAAAATCCAGCTCCAAATATTGCGGAAAACGGAGAACCAGGACAGGAAAATGATATAACAGTTGAACTGAAAGTAATTGCTGATGTTGGTCTTGTTGGATTTCCAAGTGTAGGAAAGTCTACGTTGCTTTCTGTTATTAGTGCGGCCAAACCAAAAATTGCAGATTACCATTTTACGACATTGGCTCCGAACTTAGGTGTAGTAGCTACAGAAGATCAACGAAGTTTTGTTATGGCTGATTTACCTGGATTAATTGAAGGTGCTCATGAAGGTATTGGTCTAGGTCACCGTTTTTTACGTCATGTTGAACGAACAAGATTAATCGTCCATGTTATCGATATGGCACGCACGGAAGGTAGAGATCCATATGATGACTATACAAAAATTAACACAGAGCTTGCTAAATATGATGAAGAACTGCTTGAAAGACCACAAATTATTATAGCAAACAAAATGGACATGCCCGGAGCAAGTGATCATTTACAACAATTTAAAGAACAGTTGACCGATCAACTGCCTGTATTTCCTATATCCGCACTTACGAAAAGTGGATTAAAAGAAGTACTGTTCGCTATTGCTGATAAACTGCAAACAATTCCGAAAACAGAACAACCACACGATGATAAAGTGCACTATCGCTTCGAACAACAGAAAGAGCAATTTACTATTCATCGTGAATCCGATGGTACATTCGTTTTATCAGGTGAAAAAATTGAACGTCTTTTCAAAATGACTGACTTTACTACGGATGAGTCCGTACAACGCTTTTCCCGACAAATAAGGAAAATGGGTGTAGATGATGCATTGCGCAAACGAGGCGCATTGGATGGAGACATCGTTCGATTACTTGATTTTGAATTCGAATTTATTGAATGATAAAACTGTATGTTAAAACGAGGGATTGTAATGAGTGATAAGGAAAAGTTTTATTTAGTACGACATGATGTATTACCGGAAGCGATGAAAAAAACGATAGAAATAAAAGAGCTGCTTGAACATGGGCAGGATATGACGATATATAAAGCGGTACAAGAAGTTGGATTGTCAAGAAGTGCATACTACAAATATAGAGATTCAGTTTATCCCTTTAAAGCAATGGTGAAAGAAAAAATCATCACTTTGTTTTTTCATATTGAAGATCGAACCGGCACGTTATCTAAATTGTTAAAAATTGCAGCTGAAATGGGATGTAACGTATTGACGATTCACCAAACAATCCCAATACAAGGAAAGGCGAACGTTACCTTATCTTTGGATATAGCGCGTATTGAAGGAAGTATAAGTGACCTCATTCACAATCTTCAACAATTGGATTTTGTCGAACGGGTAGATATGTTAAGCTCCGGGGTATAACGAGGAGGAAGTATTTTTGAAAAATAGAATTGGCTATTTAGGCCCAAAAGGTACATTTACTAAAATTGCAGTAGACAAAGCATTTAATGGAGAAAATAAACAAGGTTTTACAACCATTCCGGAGTGTATTGACGCAGTAGCTGCAAATGATGTTGAGATCGGCGTCGTACCTATGGAAAATTCGATTGAAGGTACAGTTCACTTAACAATTGATTATCTTGTTCATCAAGTAAGATTGCCGATTGTCGCTGAAATTATCGTTCCAATACAACATCACTTACTCGTAAATCCGTCTTTTTCGGGTGCATTGACGGAAATTGAATCTGTACATTCACACAGCCAGGCAATTGCACAATGTCATCAATTTCTCCACCAATATACGCCAAACGCATCCATCGCTTATGAAACATCCACTGGAAAAGCAGCGGAAGTAGTAAGTGACTCAGAGAAAGCAAATGCCGCGATCGGAAATAGACTGGCCGCCGAGGAATACGGACTGAAAATTCTAAAAGAAAACATACATGACTATCCTAACAACCATACTCGATTCGCTGTCTTGGCAAAGGATAGAAGCAAGGTGAAAGTGAATCACGAAATACAAACGGAAAAGACCAGCCTCTTAATTACTTTACCAAGTGATCAGGCAGGGGTTTTGCATCAGGTTTTATCAGCTTTCGCCTGGAGAAAAATGAATTTATCAAAGATTGAATCAAGACCAATGAAAACAGGGTTGGGAAAATATTTCTTTATTATTGATGTAAATGAACCTTTTGATGATGTGTTGTTTCCTGGAGTTAAAGGTGAATTGGAAGCACTCGGATGCCAGGTAACAGTACTTGGTACTTATCCTGTATATCAAATGAATTTTTAACTCGATCGCCCTGTCCATTATTGCGTGATCTTAACACGTCAAAAAATTTAATTATTGTATAATAACCTAGAATAAAAAAACGCATTTGTCTGAACAGGCAATTGCGTTTTTTATTCTTAAATGCTCTGAAACAAGGTTGGAGCTCCACTCAGTCAATATAAATTTTATGTTTATAATTGTACTATCCGTACTGCTAATATTTTAAAATGAATTCATTTATAAAGTTTTCAACTATTTTTTTCAACTTTTGCAAAATGAATGCATATGTTGATATAGAGTATTAGCCTAGTTTCTTAAACGATAGAAAGGAGATTGATCCGTTTGAAGATACACATTGTGCAAAAGGGTGATACATTGTGGGAAATTTCAAAGGAATACGGGGTTGATTTTGAAGAGTTAAAACAGACGAATAGTCATATATCAAGCCCGGATATGATTATGCCTGGTATGAAAATAAAAATACCGAGTTCTACAAAGCAAGTGAAAAAAGAAATGGGGAAAGCACCGGTCAAAAAAGAAGAAAAGAAAATGGAAATGAAACCAAAGCCATTCATTAAAGAAGACGACAATGCAAAACCAAAAGAAGTAAAGCCTACTCTTCCAATGCAGCCGATGTCCACTATGGAGCAGAACGTCCACCAGCACATGACCTTTAATTATCCAGAAGAACCAAAAAAAGAGGAAACGATGAACGATCAAATGCAAATGAACCAGGAAAAGGAGCAATATTCATCTCCACAGAAGGAACAAGTGCCGGCTTACCACCAACCGATGCCAATGCAGCCGATGTGCTGTCATATGATTCATCCATGTTGTTGTAAACCAATGCATTTTAATCAAATGCACATGATGCCCTTGCATGCTCCGGGACAACATATGGGCGGGAACTGCTCCGAACCTTACCCAATGCCAGGGCCTCAAATGATGCAAGGGGCAAGCGGGATGCATCCTGGTGCCAATTTGTACCCGGCAATGGATATGCCCGGACAAATGAATGAAATGGGAGTCGCAGAAATACCGCAACAAAACATGCAGCATAATCATTCAATGGACTACATGAATATGATGAACATGGGCAATCATTCAATGGAAAATCCAAATATGTCGAACATAGGAAATTATCCAATGGGATACCCGAATGTGACGAACATCAATCAACCGATGGGAAACCCGAATGCGATGAATATGGAAAATAAACAAATGGAGTCATATCCATCCTATAATCAGCAATACCGAACCAATCCAACGCCACCAAATTTTTATAGCAGCATAAATCAACCGGATGATTTATAAGAGGATAAAGAGTAAAAGAGACGTTATTTGTCTCTTTTCTTTTTTTAAAGGTAAGAAACCACCATGGCTCGCCTTGAGCGAGCCACCATCTATCATGAAAATGAATTGTTAATCTTGATTGGGAGTATACCTTTATTATTTATGGCAATACAGTTAATAACAATACGACCAGATCGAAAATACAATGGTGGATCCTCAAAAGGGATTACCCCGCGTAAGAAACTGGTTGTGGCAGTATAGAAGCACCATCTATTGTGACTTGATCACGTATACAAAAGTTTTGCAAGAAAACTACTGTCATTTGTATTGTTAATTTGATGATGAGGTGATTCTCCCGTGGAAGCAATGATTGAAAGATGTGCAGGTTTGGATGTGCACCAGGAAACAGTGGTCGCTTGTGTCTTATATGGTCCCTTAGACAAACGACCAAAAAAGTCCATCGAATCTTTTTCAACATCCACAAAAGGTTTATTAAAACTAAATGATTGGTTGACATCGATGAAAGTAACGGATGTCGTGATGGAAAGTACGGGTGTTTATTGGAAACCGGTGTGGAATATTCTCGAAAATCACTTTCGGCCTGTGCTTGCCAATGCCAAACACGTAAAAAATGTCCCGGGGAGGAAAACGGATGTTAAAGATGCTGAGTGGTTAGCCAAACTATTACGAAGCGGGCTCATTGAAGGCAGCTTTGTCCCACCAGAAGATATTCGGGATTTACGGGACCTTACCCGTTACCGCAAAAAGCTGGTTAATAACCGTACAGCTGAACAGAATCGTATCCATAAAATTCTTCAGGATGCCAACATCAAACTTACTTCCGTTCTATCTAATATTTTTGGTAAATCGGGGCGTAAAATATTAGAGGCCATTATAAATGGTGAAAAAATCGAAGTGAAGGAACTTCAAAAAATGGTGCATAAGCGTGTAAAGGCCAGTCTAACAGACATAGCGGAATCCATCAATGGTCGAATTCGCCGTCATCATCGGGATATGCTTCGCTATCATTGGGAACACATGATATACCTGGAGAAAACATTGAGAAACTTGGAAGAACAAATCGACCAATGTTTAGAACCCTATCGGAAAGAAGTAGAGAATCTTGATACCATTCCTGGTGTAAACAAGGATTCAGCCGCTGTATTTGTTGCCGAGATGGGTGTTGATATGTCCGTCTTCGATAATTGTCCCAAACGTGCTGCGTCGTGGGTAGGTGTAAGTCCAGGGAATAATGAAAGTGCCGGAAAAAAAAAGAACACGAAAGTGCCAAAAGGAAATAAGGCGTTAAAAACCACGGCAATAGAATGTGTATTAGGAACATCGAGACAGCATAATCGAATAACCGCACATCGAAAAAGAATAGCAAAACGACAAGGAAAGAAAAAAGCAAATATGGCTTCGGCTCATTTGCTTATAACGATTGCTTTCAATATTTTAAAGACAGGAGAACCTTATCATGAACTGGGACCAAATTATGTACAACAGCACCATAAAAATAAAGAATTAAAAATGATTGAGTATTTAAAGAGGAAAGGGTACAGTATCTCATCATCAGATCAACAAACTGCTTAATAAATATTGTATGATTGTTTATTTAAGCCCTTCAAAAAAATATAATAATGAAGGGCCAAGTTTAGAATTGCCTTTTGTAGGAAGTGTTTTCATACAAAAGTATAAATTTTTGCGCATAGCTGTCTAGCTTCGACGTACAGGAAGTTCTAGTGCAAATCTTTTCGGTGGGGCGAGCATTTACGCGCAGTCCCAGGCGACGCCACAAGACGTGGCGTTCTAAGCCTGCTAGCCCAGAAACTAGGCGACTTCCCGCAGCGCCTTACGATAAAGAAGACTTGCCGATTGGCTTTAGACAGAGGCTTAGTCGCCCTTATGCCCTTGGGTGAAAGTTATCATCGATTCGCACAGGTAAAGGAGGGCCAACTAAATACGCCCTTTGCGGGCAACGTTGGCATACCCCTTTTGCAGGGGCATGATTCCTTTATCTAGGAAGGTTTGGAATGTTCGATTAAAACCGCCACTTTGCGTGGCAACATCGAACCACCAGCTTTGAGCTGGCGCAGTCGCTACGTTTCTAAGTGGGGCGTTTGCGCTTTTCTTAGTCTTTTTTTTTGATAAAATATCGTACCATGATAAAATAAACGAAGATGAACTATTTTTAAAGGGAGCGATTCAGCAGTGGAAAAAATAGTAAATGAACTAGTTGAATGGTTGCAATTACAAACAAAAATGGCAAATGCAAATGGATTAACCGTAGGGGTTAGTGGTGGATTAGATTCTGCTGTTGTTGCTTTTTTAATAAAACGTGCTTTTCCGGAACGTTCACTTGGAGTAGTAATGCCGCTTAAAAGCAACCCAAAAGATATTGACCATGCACAGCAAGTAATTGCTGAAAGTGGTATTGAAGGTATAACGGTTGATTTAACTGAATCGCATCGGGTCATGTATAATAATATAAAAGAATCGCTTGAAAACAGAAATGAATGGAATGGTGAAAAGAATCAATTGGCCGATGCCAATCTAAGAGCTAGGCTTCGGATGGGAACACTATATACGATTGCGACAAATTACCGTTATTTAGTCGTTGGAACAGATAATGCCTCTGAATGGTATACTGGATATTTTACAAAGTACGGTGACGGTGGTGTAGACATACTGCCGATTGTTGATTTTACGAAAGAAGAAGTACGTGAGATGGCTGCGTTTTTAGGTGTACCTCAAGCGGTCATTAATAAAAAACCGAGTGCTGATTTATGGGAAGGTCAGACAGATGAAGAAGAAATGGGTACAACATACAGTAATATTGATGGTTTCCTTAAAGGTGAACCGATACCTGAAGAAGATCAGGTCGTTATTGAAAAAATGCATAAACAAACCGAACATAAACGTAACATCCCTAAACAATATAAACGCACTTTACCTTAAATTAACATGATTATTATTCTCCTTTATTCAAAAAATATCGGGTAAAGGAGGTTTTACGTTGATGAAATTACTAATAACTTTTTTCGCTGTCGGTCTGTTCGTATTAACTGGTTGTGCAAATGGCAACGACGATGCTGAGCAAAAAATTAATGAAACAAATCCGGATTTAATCCGTTATGAATCGAAAGAGGAACAAAACGCCCGTTTCGGAATTAATGAATATGCAGATAAGGATTATTATCAAAGTGATGAGAAAGGTATTGCACTGGACGGAAATGAAAGCAAGCTTTTTAATTCAAAAGAGGCTAGATTAATTACTCAAAAACTGCATAAACGTACAGACATTAAACAAAGTCAGGTAGCAACAATCGAAGATACCGTAATCGTTTCTGTTACATTGAAGGACTATACGAACGATAATATAACAAACAGCATAAAGCAGGATGTACAAGAAATCGTCCCTGCCAAGGAAGTAATAATTTATACAGATGATATTCACTGGAACCGGATGAGAAATCTACAGTCAGGATTAAAACAAAGAGAAATCGGAGAAAACCTAGAACATTATTTGGAGGACAACTTTAATATTCGCCTTAAAGACTAACCCTTGTTACAAAGCAGGGGTTTTCATTTTGATCAGAAACTGTATGTTATAATAAAAAAGATGATTCTAATTAATTACGATTATTTTTATTAATTATTGTAAGAGCTACACGAACAGTGCTCGAAAAGGCTCCCACTTAATATATGCCGCTATTTTTGGTATACTTAACATGAATTTCCTAGAGAGGAGAATGTCCAGTGGCTGGTCATTCCAAATGGCACAATATACAGAGAAGAAAGAATGCACAAGATGCTAAAAGAGGTAAAATATTTATGCGTCACGCAAAGGCAATCTACACTGCCGCTAAGCAAGGAGGGGATGTGACCACGAATCCCGCATTACGCCTAGCGATTGATAAAGCAAAAGCGGATAATATGCCTAATGATAATATAGATCGCGCTATAAAGAAAGCAACAGGCACAATGGATGGAGCAAGTTACGAAGAAATTACTTACGAAGGATACGGTCCAGGCGGAACTGCCATTATTGTTCATGTTTTAACAGATAACAGAAACAGAACAGCATCAGAAGTAAGGCATGCATTTACAAAAAATAACGGTAATCTTGGAGAAACAGGTTGTGTTTCTTTCATGTTTGATAGGAAAGGTTATATTGTTATTTTAAATACAGATAAAAGTGTAAATGAAGAAGAAATTACTTTAGCCGCGATTGAAGCTGGTGCAGAGGATATTGAAGCATCAGATGGCTTATATGAAATATATACTTTACCGGAGGAATTACAAGCTGTAGCCGACCAATTGCGGGAAGCAGGATATATAATTGAAGAGACAGAAGTTACATTAATTCCACAAACGTATAGCCAAATCAGAGAAGAAGAACAAGGAAAAATGCTTCAGTTAATTGATATGCTGGAAGATTCCGAAGATGTTCAGGATGTACATCATAATTGGGAAATGACTCAGTAGAGTGAATTACAGCTTTCAAATCTTTTTACCGGACTAAAAATCGGTTTTGCAGCATTCTAACATAGAGGAAGCGTTCAAAGTTCATAAAGGGGATTGGGGAATGATTGCTTATATTAGAGGGACATTGACGTTCATTTATGAGGAAACAATAACGGTCGATGTTAACGGAGTTGGTTATGAAATCCTATGTGCTGATCCTTATGTCTTTCAGCCGTTGCTGAATAAAGAAATACTTATTTATACTTATCATCATGTCAGAGAAGATGCTCAACATTTATATGGATTTGAAACAGAAGATGAAAAGTTTTTATTTGTAAAGCTTATTTCTGTATCCGGTATTGGACCAAAAAGTGGAATAGCCATTCTCGGCAGTGTGGACGTGGATGAATTTATTCAGGCGATCGAGCAGGAAGACGACAAATACTTAACGAAATTCCCAGGTGTGGGGAAAAAGACAGCGAGACAAATTATACTTGACCTGAAGGGGAAACTAACCGGACTCCTTCGAGTGGCCAACATTCCTGTAGAAGATAAAGAAGCAAATACAAGAGCTACTGATAAGCTCGAGGAAGCATTTGCGGCATTAAAGGCATTAGGATATTCAGAACGTGAGATTGGTGGGGTTAAATCCCAGCTGATAAAGACACCTCAGGGAAGTACCGACGAAATCATTCGAAATGCTTTAGCATTATTAATGAAAAACTGATAAAAGGGGGCGAATCCAATGGAAGACCGAATCATTACCGGTGAGGAGACAGGTGACGATGCATCTGTTGAATTAAGCTTGCGCCCTTCGTTTTTAAATCAATATATTGGTCAGAATAAAGTGAAAGAGAACTTGAGTATCTTTATCCAAGCTGCAAAAATGCGTAATGAACCTCTTGATCATGTCTTATTATATGGACCGCCGGGGTTGGGGAAAACAACATTAGCGGCAATCATTGCCAACGAGATGGACGTACAATTTCGCTCCACTTCCGGCCCAGCTATCGAGCGAGCGGGGGATTTGGCAGCAATTCTATCTTCACTTGAACCGGGTGATGTGTTATTTATCGATGAGATTCACCGCTTGCCCCATTCTGTTGAAGAAGTACTTTATCCAGCAATGGAAGATTTCTTTCTGGATATTGTTATTGGAACTGGACCAAGTGCCCGTTCTGTAAGAATAGATCTTCCGCCATTTACTCTGGTTGGAGCAACAACAAGAGCAGGTCTTTTGTCAGCACCGCTTCGGGACAGGTTTGGTGTATTGAGCCGTCTGGAATTTTATGAAGCGAAGGATTTGTGTGCTATTATTGAACGAACGGCAGAAATTTTTGACACAACCATAACAAAAGAGGCTGCTGCGGAAGTGGCACGACGGGCGAGAGGAACACCAAGGATCGCCAATCGGCTTTTCAAAAGAATTCGGGATATTTCACAAGTGAAAGGTGAACGGGAAATTAGTTTGCCTACTACAGATACAGCTTTACACATGCTTCAAGTAGATGATGCTGGACTGGATCATATTGATCACAAATTATTAAAAGGCATTATAGAAGGATTTAGCGGAGGCCCAGTCGGTCTTGATACGATTGCCGCTACAATTGGCGAAGAATCACAGACGATAGAAGATGTATATGAACCTTACCTGTTGCAAGTTGGATTCATTCAACGAACCCCAAGGGGCAGACTTGTGACGGAAAAAGCATATGCACATTTTGGATTGAAAGTGAATGATAAGGAATGAATGCGGGCAAGCTGTTTATTTTGCTCGGAATAGTTTTTTTACTTATTGGTATCATTTGGACATTTATAGGCAAACTGCCGGGAGATATCAGCTTTAAAAAAGGCAACGTTTCTTTTCATTTCCCTATCATGACTTCTATCGTTATCAGTGTCGTTCTTTCGCTCATCTTGTTTATTTTAAGTAAATTTCGTTAATAACTATCTGGGAGAATATACAAATGAATGTAGAAGATTTTAATTTTGATCTACCTGAACAACTTATAGCACAAACCCCTTTAAAAGATCGATCTGCATCTCGTCTGCTCGTATTGGATAGGGAACAAAAGAACACAGCACATCGTTTTTTTACGGATGTAGTGGAGTATTTGAATGAAGGCGATTGTTTAGTGCTGAATGATACACGTGTACTCCCTGCAAGGATTTATGGTGTCAAGAAAGATTCTGGTGCTAATATAGAAGTATTGTTGCTTCATCAACAAGAAAAAGATCGGTGGGAAACTCTTGTAAAGCCAGCGAAACGTGTTAAAGTTGGCACTGAAATTATTGTAGGTGACGGAAAGTTGCGGATGGTATGCACCGCAAAACAAGAGCATGGGGCGTGTACGTTTCAATTAAATTATAATGGTATTTTTTATGAAATCCTGGAAGAATTGGGAGAAATGCCGCTTCCACCGTATATAAAAAAACAATTGCCTGAAAAAGAACGTTATCAAACCGTTTATGCAAAGGAAACCGGATCAGCTGCAGCCCCAACAGCAGGTCTCCATTTTACTGAAGAGTTGCTGGAAGTGATCCAAAAAAAAGGTGTTTCAGTTAAGTATATAACGTTGCATGTTGGCCTCGGTACGTTTCGCCCGGTTAGTGTGAATACGGTGGAAGAACATCGTATGCATGCCGAATATTATCATATATCCCAGCAAACGGCTGATGATTTGAATGCAACAAAAAGACAAGGTGGAAAGATTATTGCTGTTGGAACAACCACTACTCGAACACTAGAGACGATAGCGAGAGACAATAATGGGAAGTTGAAAGCTTCCAGCGGCTGGACAGATATATTTATATATCCTCCTTATTCGTTTCGAGCAATTGATGGACTAGTTACAAACTTTCATTTACCAAAATCGACACTAATAATGCTAGTCAGTTCGTTTGCGGGAAAAAATGAAATATTACAAGCGTATAAAGAAGCAGTTGAAAAACAGTATCGATTTTTCAGCTTCGGAGATGCTATGTTAATTATATAATAGGGACTGAAGGATAATATGCCAATAACTTATGAATTAATAAAAACGTGCAAACAAACGGGCGCAAGACTTGGTAAAGTCCACACCCCCCACGGTACCTTTGACACGCCGATGTTCATGCCTGTTGGAACGTTGGCTACTGTGAAAACGATGAGTCCGGAAGAGTTGGTGGACATGAACGCCCAAATTATATTATCCAATACATATCATCTCTGGTTGCGACCAGGGGAAGATATCATTAAAGAAGCCGGTGGGTTGCATACCTTTATGAACTGGGATCGACCTATTTTAACTGATTCGGGCGGTTTTCAGGTGTTCAGTTTGAGCAATACACGAGAAATCAGCGAAAAAGGTGTTCACTTCAGACACCACCTGAGTGGAGAAAAGCTATTCTTTTCACCGGAAAAAGCAATGCAAATTCAAAATGATCTCGGCCCCGATATTATGATGGTCTTGGATGAATGCCCGCCTTTTCCTGCAACACAGGATTATATGAAAGACTCCATTGAGCGCACTACGAGGTGGGCAGAGAGATGTTTAAAAGCACATAATCGCAGTGATCAACAAGGGTTATTTGGAATCATTCAAGGTGGAGAATATGAAAATTTACGTAAACAAAGTGCCAGAGATCTTATATCACTGGATTTTCCCGGGTATGCTATAGGTGGGCTATCTGTAGGTGAACCTAAACATATTATGAATAACGTGCTGGAGTATACAACGCCGCTCATGCCAAGCAATAAACCTCGTTACTTAATGGGAGTCGGTTCTCCTGATTCTTTAATAGAAGGTGCCATGCGAGGAATTGATATGTTTGACTGTGTTTTGCCGACAAGGATTGCTCGTAATGGGACGTGTATGACGTCTAATGGAAGACTTGTAGTAAGAAATGCCAAATATGCCCGTGATTTCGGGCCAATTGATGAAAATTGCAGCTGTCATGTGTGTCAGAATTATACGAGAGCGTATATTCGCCACTTAATTAAATGTAACGAAACGTTTGGATTTAGACTTACTACTTACCATAACTTATATTTTCTGTTAAAATTGATGGAGCAAGTACGAACAGCAATTTTTGATGATCGTCTTGGCGACTTTAAAGAGGCATTCTTTGAACAATATGGATTCAATGATATGCATTCGAAAAACTTTTAGTGAAGGGAGGATAATATATAATGGAGACGCTTATATCGCTATCACCAATTATTTTAATGTTTGTGATCTTCTATTTTCTACTTATACGTCCACAGCAAAAACGTCAGAAACAAGTTAGACAAATGCAGTCGGAACTGAAAAAAGGAGATGCTGTCATAACGATTGGTGGATTACATGGGGAAGTACATGCTATTGATGAAGACACCGTCGTAATCGCCTGTGGAGAAAATAGCAGGATGAAGTATGACCGTTCCGCAATCCGCGAAGTGAAACAGAGCTAAAGGATTGCCGTACATAAACCAAAAGTGTTTAACCAAAGAGAAATCCGAACGATGATTTAAAAATTCTGTACCCAGAATTTCATCTGTTCGGATTTTTTTGCACCTTGTTGCTAATTAACCATAAACTACGACGTAGCTACGGTTGATTTCCGCTTCAGGCAGACGCTCTCCGCGGGCGAGCGCTTAACCGCTTCGTCGCTACGCTCCTGCAGGGTCTCAGCTGTCTCGCTTTCCCGCAGGACTCGCCGCCTTGCGATCCAATCAACATGATATATGCTGATCATTATTCTCAAGAACTTAATTTTTCAGTGGCTTACAGGAAGCCGACTAGGAGTCAACTGCCCTCCGCTCCAAACAACCATCTTAAAGGGTGAAATTATTTGGGTCCAGTGCAAAGCACGAGAAGGCCCACCAGCCGCCCGCGGCTAAGAAGACACCGTGAATGTGAATGCATGAACGGATGTCGCGCTTGTGCCCCGTGGGTGAAAGCGTGGTATATTTCCGTAGCGGTATGATAAAGACAATTACTATCTCTGTAGGCTACGTCGCAGCTTACAACCACTACGCAAGAAACCCAACCAATAAAAAGTGACGTCCTAGACTTTCTATCCTGTATTTCTAAAAAATAATTTTAGATTTACTCCTGAGTGCTATGTCGTTATTCTTTGTTTGCTACGACAAGATTCACGCCAATCATGCCGCCTAGCAACGCTGCCAATATATATCCCGCATGATGCAGCGATTGTTCCATCGTAAACGCTTGTTGATATCCAAGGTATTGTACGGAAAATGTAAAGATTGTAAACCCAAGACCGGTTATCCCGCCAATTAACCACCCTTTACCTTTTCCTTTAATACCTGCAACAATTCCTCCGGTAAATAAAGAAATAAGACCAATTGCTAATGTTACATAGGATATCGTCGGCTCGTTAAAAGAAGTGAATCGTAATAGAAAGGCAAGTGTAACACTTGAAACAAGGATCAATCCCAAAATCACAATCCAACCATATACCATAGCAGTAAAATGATTCTTTTCCATTATTTGTTCGACACCCCCTCTGATTGTCCATCTATAACCATTTTATTCAATTGGACAAAATTTAGACGGAAAAATAAGAAAAAATTAAATCCCGTATTAACAATGGTGAAATTCCACTTCAAAAGTAAGTAGGAATCCAAATCATTTTTAAGGAATTAACTGCTAAGAGAAGTACAACACTGTTGAAAGAATTTTAGTAAATTGTTATGGATACACTGGAAGATGAAGTCCCGAAGTATGCAACATTAAGACACCCATTTTTGAAGGACGGGTATTTGCTTTAATTCATCTCTCGTAATAAATCTTAGTAAAAATAAACAAATAATATAAAAAATACTAAGCAAAATCAGCATTGCAATAAACACGAGAAGATTGGAATCCATTCCTTGATAAACTACTTTTAATCCACTAGCAATAACAGAAGTGAGTGATACAAGTACAATCATTTTCCATATGTCAGAAAATCGGATAAAAAACCGAATAGATTTATATAAAGTAGCCAAATGCAGCAAAGTGATAAGAACTACTCCGACAGACATGGCAATAGCAACACCGTTAATTCCAAAATCTTTATTTGAAGCGAGCATAAATAAAGTGATAAATTTAAAGAATGCACCGACTAAGCTATTGAACATTGCCGGCTTGGCAAGATCCAGTGCTAAAAGCGCGGCTTGTAAAGGAGATTGGATGTATAACATGATGAAAAAAGGAGCCATTAGTACTAAAAATTTACTTGCGTTTGCGGTTCCATACATATATGTTAGTATAGTTACAGAAAAAATGGTGAGAACAATGGTTGCGAGAGCACCGGATGCGAACGAAATTCGTATCGATTGATGAATACGATAATGGGTAAGACGTTGATTGTTTTTTGCTTCTGCTTCGGCGATAGAGGGAACTAATGCAATTGACAGAGAATGTGTAATAAAAGTAGGTAAAAATAATAATGGAAGTACAAATCCGGTTAGCTCACCATACTGTTTAGTCGCTACAGTTGTGGCTACGCCGGCAATTGCTAAACTTTGCGCAACGATGATCGGTTCCATAAAGTTGGATACCGAACTGATTAATCTGCTTCCCGTGTTAGGGAGTGCGATCGAAAATAATTCTTTCAACGTGTGCTTGCTCTCTTTTAAATAGAAAAAAAACCGATGTCTTATGGAAACAACTTTTTTTCTTTTAAACAAGTAAAACATAAAAAATAATGACACGAGTTCGCCGATAATGACACTGACCATCGCACCGGCAGCGGCAAATTCCACACCATACGGTAATGTTATTTTGACCAATATAAATACAAAAGAAATACGAATGACCTGCTCGATTACTTGGGCGTAACTTTGCGGTTTCATATTCTGCTTTCCTTGAAAATATCCCTTCAGCACAGACGACACCGCAATGATTGGTACAATTGGGCTGATGGCAAGCAAGGGATAGATTGTCCGCTCATCTGTCAATAATGAAGTTGCAATGTATGGGATAGCAATAATCATTCCGATTGTAAAAATGATGCTTGTTATGGTAACAATGACTAATGAAACAACAAGTATTTTTTTAACTTTCAATGTATCATTTTTTGCGTCCGCTTCAGCTATCCGTTTTGAAATGGCTACAGGTAGTCCAATTTGAGATAGTGTAATGACTAAAAAAAGGGTCGGCAGGGCCATCATATAAAGACCTACACCTTCTTCACCCATTAAACGTGCAACGACAATCCGGTTAATAAAACCTAAAAAACGTGTAATCATGCCAGCTAGAATTAATATTAATGTTCCTTTTAGAAATGACTGTTTCGTCATTTATAACGCCTGCCTTCTCAAAAAATAAAAATTCATATACAATGATATATATGCGAGCATGTCGTCCAAGCATGACAAGAACTATTAATTCGTCTCGCTGTAGGAGGGGGACCATTTGGAACAATTAAAAACGGTTAGAGACTGGAAAGCATCTATTGAACCAGCACTTATTAGCAAAGCGAGAGAGTTTCAATTAATGGGGTATAAAGAGGCAACACCAGAAGGGATATGGGAATGTCTCAATACAAAGTTATGGAAAAATAACCCTTCCAAACGATTGCATGAAGTAGTGCAAGATATTTTCCACTTGAACACAAATATATATATGAGTTATTTAACAGTTAATGCTCAAGTACAGGAAGATGACTTAATGGCTTCAATCCATGCGCTGAACGAAGGAAATAATTAATTTTTATTACATATTCGGCATTAATTCCCATTGAATAGAGGGAGGAAAAGATTCATATGAAAAAAAGAGGTAGAATTATTACTTTTTTTCTAATCGTTATCGTATTTGCAGCTACGATTGGAACAACTGCAACAGGCGTAAGTAAAAATATTAATTTAGGGCTCGATCTACAAGGTGGATTCGAAGTACTTTATGAAGTAGAACCCGTGGATGACGACCAGGAAGTTTCCAGAAAACTTCTAGAGTCGACTGTTCAGACGCTTAATGATCGCGTGAACCGACTCGGTATTAGTGAAACTGTTATTGATATTGAAGGTGAAGACCGTATCCGAGTCCAACTTGCAGGTGTGGAAGATCAAACAGAGGCAAGAGAAATTTTATCAACATCTGCGATATTGTCCTTTCGTGATGTAAACGACAAAGAATATTTGGATGGATCAGATATTAAAGAAGGCAGTGCCAAACAGGATTTTGACCCAAATTCAAATGCCCCTATGGTTACTCTTCAATTAAAAGATGCGAACAAATTTGCAGAAGTGACAAAAAAAATTAAAAACATGGGCGAACCGAACAATTTGCTTGTTATTTGGATGGATTATCAAGAAGATGATTCTTTTGCCGAGGAAGTGAAAAAAGAGAATCCTAAATATATTTCTGCCCCGAAAGTTGGGGAAGTTATTAACTCCACAAGTGTCCAAATAACCGGGGACTTCACGGTTGAATCGGCACAGCGGTTGGCTAATATTATTAATTCAGGGTCTTTGCCGGTACATATGAATGAATTATATTCGACGTCTGTAGGTGCCCAGTTTGGTGAACAAGCATTAAATAAAACGGTATTTGCAGGATTTATTGGTGTAGGACTTATTTTTATTTTTATGATGTCGGCGTATCGTTTTCCTGGATTGATTGCATCCATTAATTTAGCTATCTACATATACATTATTTTACTTGTATTTGGATTAATGAATGGTGTATTAACGTTGCCGGGTATTGCTGCTCTTATTTTAGGGGTAGGTATGGCCGTTGACGCTAATGTTATCACCTTTGAAAGAATCAAAGAGGAAATGAGAACAGGTAAATCATTGTTAGCTGCGTTTAAAGCAGGTTCAAAGAACTCACTAAAAACGATTGTTGATGCAAATATAACTACGTTGCTCGCTGCTGCTGTTTTATTTATGTTTGGTACGAGTTCAGTTAAAGGATTTGCTACAATGCTCATCGTCAGTATTGCAGTGAGCTTTTTAACAGCTGTCTATGGGACAAGACTACTGCTCGGCCTCTGGATAAAAACGCGCTACTTGAATAATCGACCAGGCTGGTTCGGTGTAAAACAAAGTCAGATTAAAGATATTTCCGATACGACGGAAGAAGAACCAACGATATTTAATCGAACCGTCGACGTTGTAAAACATCAGAAAAAAATATTTGTGTTCACTACTTTCGTTCTGATAATCGGATGCGTATCACTGCTACTTTTTAAATTAAATCCGGGAATCGACTTTACGAGCGGTTCGAGAGTAGAGGTTTTAGCAGAAGAAACTTTAACTACAGAGGAAATTGAATCAAGTGTAGAAGAAATGGAGTTGGAACCAAAATCGATTGTTTTATCTGGTGAGAACAGCGAAATTGCTGTTATCCGTTTCGATAAAGTATTGACTGATGATCGAATTGCTGATGTGAAACAACACTTTAGTGAATTGTACGGAAATGAGCCGAATGTCAGTGTCGTTTCTTCAATTGTCGGTGAAGAACTTGTGAAGAATGCTATTTACGCACTAGCGATTGCCTCTATAGGGATGATCATTTATGTAACTTTAAGGTTTGAATTTTTCTTTGCCATTACGGCAATTATTGCATTATTGCATGATACATTTTTCCTTTTGGTCGTCTTTAGCATTACTAGAATAGAATTTGATGTTACGATTGTTGCGGCTATCTTGACAATAATCGGGTATTCGATTAATAACACCATCGTTGTATTTGACCGGATTAGGGAAAATATAAGAAATAAAAACCGCGTCATCAAGTCTGCCAAAGAGCTTGCAAAAATTGTAAATACAAGCTTGGTACAAACATTTATGCGCAGCATTAATACAACTGTAACAACGATGATTGCTGTGTTAGCATTTCTTATCCTAGGAGCACAATCAATTTTTGGATTTGCTATTGCCTTAGCTGTTGGCTTAATCGCCGGAACGTATTCATCCTTGTTTCTAGCGTCACAGCTCTGGCTCGTATGGCGTGGTCGTTCATTAAAAGAAAGACCACTGGACTTTACAAAGAAAAAGAAGATAGAAGGACCGCAAGTATAAAATCATATGTGCCTCTGCTTCGATATGAATAATGAAATGATTCAGGGGCACTTTTTATAAAATAGGTATTCGCTACTCTTCAGTCATTACTTGAAAGTGTTTTAGAGGGAGGAAAAAAGATGAGGGGACAGACGTACGTCATATTTACGATCGTCTTTATTATTATAATTACTGTTTTTGCCCTAACAAACACGAGCAGTGTGGAAGTTAACTACTTATTTTGGAGTGGGAAATCACCCCTGATATTAGTTATATTATTTTCCGTGCTTCTTGGCTGTATCGTTACAGCGATAGCAGGCAGTGTAAAAATTATTCGATTACAACGCGAAATAAAAAAATTGAAAGTAGCAAATGATCAGAAAGAAGCAATTCTACAGGAGAATAAGCTTGTAGAAGAGGACAAACCGGAGGAATAAAGAGTTAAAGCCAACATTGCACTCCTTGATCTCCTTTTGTATAATTAATTCGTCAGGAGTGACTTTATGTTAAAGAGTAATGCTAAATGGCATTTTTTAGAAACGGAAATGAATAAGCAGGAGAATACAGAAATTGATCATACCAATTCCATCGTAAAGAGCCTCCTTCAGCAAAGAGGTATTCAATCAGAAGCAGATGCGAAACAATTTCTTAATCCGAGCAAAGAACAGTTAATTAGTCCGTATCAACTAGCAATGATAGATATTGCTGCTGAACGTGTACATAAAGCAATAGATAGTAAAGAAAGAATCCTTGTTTTTGGTGATTATGATGCAGACGGTGTCTGTTCTACCGCAGTAATACTTCATGCGCTTCGGGAACTAGGAGCGAATTGTGATTTTTACATACCGAATCGATTTACTGAAGGCTATGGGCCAAATGAAGCCGCTTTTAGACAAGCACATGAAAGAGGAATCACTTTAATTATTACTGTAGATACAGGAATTGCATCTGTTCATGAAGCATTTATTGCCAAAAAAATCGGTATCGATTTAATTATAACGGATCATCATGAAATACAGGAAGAGATTCCTGAAGCACTTGCTATTATACATCCGAAGCTCTCACCCGAATATCACTTTAAAGAACTTGCAGGAGTCGGAGTTGCCTTTAAATTTGCACAGCATTTACTTGGTTACTTCCCAGATCATTTATTGGATCTTGCTGCAATCGGAACAATTGCTGACTTAGTTCCGCTCATTGAAGAAAATAGAGTATTTGCTTATCATGGTTTGCGAAAATTAGCTACAACAAAAAATCTAGGGTTACAAGCTTTAAAAAAAGCTTGCAATGTGGAAGGATCTATAACTGAAGAAGCTATTGGGTTTCTACTTGCTCCAAGACTTAATGCTGTTGGAAGATTGCAAGATGCTAGTCTTGCCGTAGAATTGCTAATGGCAACGGATGAGCAGGAAGCAGATGAAATGGCCAAAGAAATTGACTTGATCAATCAACAGCGTCAACAAATCGTTGCTAAAATTGTAAAAGAAGCCGAACAGTTATTGGAAACTAAGGAAAAAAACGGTGTAATTATCGTTCATCGTGAAGATTGGAACGAAGGCGTGCTCGGTATAGTAGCATCTCGCCTCGTTAAAAAATACTATCGACCGGCAATTGTATTAACCGTAAATTCCGATACAGGCGAACTTAAAGGATCCGCTAGAAGTATTCCAGCGTTTAACCTGTTTCAAAACTGCATGAAGATTAGGCATTTATTTACAAACTTTGGCGGTCATTCCCAGGCAGCGGGGATGACATTGCCGTATGAACATCTGGAGCAAATTCAAGCCTCTTTGGATAATTTAATACATGAGCAACTAAATGAGGAAGATTTCAAACAACTCATAAACATAAATAAAACACTAGAATTATCTGATATGAATGAACAGCTTGTCAATGAAATTAATAAATTAGCACCATTTGGTATGAAGAATCCAAAACCAGTTTTTCATTTAAAAGCAATACCTACCCAATTGAAACAAATGGGAGCAATGAAAAATCATTTAAAACTGCAGTTTAAACATAATGATAAGTGGCTAGATGGAGTTGGATTTCATAAAGGCGATTTATATTATAGGATAGCCAATCAGACACCGGTTGAAATTGTTGGGGAACTAAGTATTAATGAGTGGAACGGTAATAAAAAAACACAAATACTAATCGAGGATATCCAAGTAAACGAATGGCAATTATTTGACCATCGTGGTCGAAAGAGTATGGATGCGATAGAATCGAATATAATATTGGGAAAAAAACACCTCATTATTGGGAAAAATAAACACCCATTGGTTGATCAGCATGAACATGTAGACCAGATAACTTATGAGACAGACCCTGATACACTGCAGCAGTATGATGTCGTATTTATTTTCGACATGCCCTATGAATTGGATAAACTAAAAAATATCATTCAAATAACAAATCCAAGCATTATTCATGCCAATTATACTGTGGAAAAAAGCTCCTATCTGGATATATTCCCTGATAGAGAAGCGTTTAAATGGTTTTATGCACTATTAATCCAGAAAAAAGAAATAGATCTAGAAAAAGACCTCCATATTATAATGAAACAAAAAGGCTGGTCAAAAGATCGGATTATATTTATGATTGAAGTGTTTTTGGAACTGGATTTTATTATCGTAAATAATCGTATTGTTCAACTGGCAACGGACATAAAAAAACGAAATTTACATGAATCTGAATTGTATTGCAAGCAGCTAAATCAATCAGAAATTGAAAAAGTGTTGTACTATTCCGGTTACGGACAATTAAAAACGTGGTTGTCAGATTGCTTAATGCGCGTGGATATTCCTGAGGAGGAAGCAGTATATGGATTATAAAGAGCATATTAAAATAGTAGAAAACTGGCCGAAAGAAGGAATCCAATTTAAGGATATTACTCCTTTAATGAATAATGGCCAAGCTTACAAAAGCGCAGTCAATGATATCATTGACTATGCAAAAAAAAGGAAAGCAGATATTATTGTTGGTCCTGAAGCAAGAGGATTTATTATTGGATGCCCTGTTGCATATGCACTGGAAACAGGTTTTGTTCCAGTCAGAAAAGAAGGAAAGCTTCCACGCGATGTAATCAAAGTTGATTATGGTCTTGAATATGGGGACAATATATTGACAATACACAAGGATGCCGTAAAACCGGGTCAACGTGTATTAATTACCGATGATTTGCTTGCTACAGGAGGAACAATAGAAGCAACAATAAAATTAGTGGAAGAATTGGGTGGAATCGTGGCAGGATGTGCCTTTTTAATCGAACTTTCATATCTAAATGGAATGGATAAGTTGAAAAATTATGACGTCTTTACACTCATGCGTTATGAGTAAAGGGACATTCCAGGGTCTGACTTCAAACATTTGAAAGTCAGACCTGTTCTTATAATTGCCCCTTTATTGTCACGCCAGGAAATGATAGAATTTATCCAGCATGTAATTTACCATGTATTTCTTGTAGAAAAAGCAATTATGTATTATGAACTTATATAAAGGTGCACTTTTATAGTTGAGGAAAGTATAAAATTATACGCATAGCAATCTAGCTTAAGTGCTCAGTCCTTTGAGGTCTTAAGCAATAAATCTTCGTGACTAAATCCGCCACTACGTTTTCTTGCTTAAGCTATGCCTAAGGCTTAACTAGGGCGCTTGCGCTATGTTTAGCAGATATGAAAGTATATAACTTTCATACTGCATAAGTGCAACTAAGGCTTTCGTCATAAAGGCTTGGCGATAAGCCAAGTTTTCTAAAAAGATAAGAATGTATAAAATTTTCCGCGTAGCTGTCTAGCTTAAGCACCCAGAAACTAGGCGACTTCCTGTAGCGCCTTGCGATAAGTCATCATCGATTCGTGGTGCTCATCGTGATTCCTTTATCTTAGATGCTTCAGTCCAGTCGCTACGTTTCTAGGCAGGGCGCTTGCGCTTTTCTTATAGTTAATTACTTTACTTTTAAGCAAAAATTTTCAATACTAAATTATAAGAGCTCTATCAATAAGGTTTTTATAGAAAGCGTTCGGGTAGAACATGTATAAATAGCGAATAAAGGTGATTATGTGGCTAAAGATGAAATTTTAACGGGAAATGATGTTATCGCGCGAGCGAGCACTTATTTAACAACAGAAGATACTGATTTTATTCGCCGTGCTTATGAATTTGCAAAAGATGCACATAAAGACCAATTTCGAAAATCCGGTGAACCTTATATCGTCCACCCGATCCAGGTTGCCGGAATTCTTGTTGAGCTAGAAATGGATCAAGAAACAATAGCCGGGGGGTTTTTACATGATGTCGCAGAAGATACAGATGTAAGTCTCGAAGCGATCGAATCAGCATTCAATCATGAGGTGGCAATGCTCGTTGATGGAGTAACGAAACTCGGCAAAATAAAGTATAAATCAAAAGAAGCTATTCAAGCTGAAAATCACCGCAAAATGTTTGTTGCGATGGCTAAAGATATTCGTGTCATTTTGATAAAGCTGGCAGATCGGCTGCATAACATGCGTACGTTAAAGCATTTACCACCGGAAAAACAACGAAGAATCTCTAATGAAACGCTGGAAATATTTGCTCCGTTAGCACATCGGCTAGGTATGTCGACGATAAAATGGGAGTTGGAAGATACTGCGTTACGGTATTTAAACCCACAACAATACTATCGGATTGTCCAACTTATGAAGCAAAAAAGAAATGAACGCGAATATTACATTGAAGATGTTATGGAAGGCGTCAGCAATGAATTAAAAAAGGTTCATATTGATGCAGATATATCAGGTAGACCGAAACATTTATACAGTATATATCGAAAAATGGTAAAACAAAAAGTTCAATTTAATGAAATTTATGATTTATTGGCTGTACGGATTATCGTGAATAGTATAAAAGATTGTTATGCGGCACTTGGAATTATTCATACATGCTGGAAGCCGATGCCTGGCAGGTTCAAAGATTATATTGCCATGCCAAAGCCCAATCTGTATCAATCACTGCATACGACAGTGATCGGTCCTAAGGGGGATCCACTGGAAGTCCAAATCCGGACCAGTGAAATGCATGAAATTTCTGAGTACGGAATTGCAGCGCATTGGGCCTATAAAGAAGGAAAACAAATTCATAAAGATAAAAGATCTTTTGAGGAAAAGCTGACTTGGTTCAGAGAAATCCTGGAATGGCAAAATGAAACACATGATGCTGAAGAATTTGTTGAGTCGTTAAAAGTTGATCTGTTTTCTGATATGGTTTATGTCTTTACACCAAAAGGCGATGTTATAGAATTGCCATCAGGATCGATTCCTTTGGATTTTGCTTATCGTATTCATACCGAAATTGGAAACCAGACTGTAGGCGCTAGAATTAATGGGAAAATGGAACCGCTTGACTATAAATTGAAAAATGGCGATATTGTAGAAGTAATGACCTCGGCGCATTCCTATGGACCATCACAGGATTGGTTAAAGATTACGCAAACATCGCAAGCTAAAAATAAAATCAAACAATTTTTTAAGAAGCAAAAGCGAGAAGAGAATATTATTAAAGGAAAAGAACAAGTTGAAAAAGAAATTGAATCGCTAGGATTTGACATTAAAGATGTAGTCACACAGGAAAATCTTGATCGGGTCTATGAAAAGTTTAATTTTTCAAGTGAGGAAGATATGTATGCAGCTGTCGGATATCAAGGAATTACAGCCGCGCTAATAGCAACAAGATTAACGGAAAAGCTGAGACATACTAGAAAAAAAGAACAAGATTTACAAACGACCATTGAAGAAGTGAAGAAAGATGAAAAGCCAAAAAGTCGAACTGGCAGAAGAGATTCAGGTGTAGAAGTAGAAGGAGTCGATAATTTATTAGTTCGTTTATCTCGTTGCTGTAACCCGGTTCCTGGAGACCCTATTGTAGGTTATATAACAAAAGGTCGAGGTGTTTCCGTTCACCGGGCTGATTGTCCGAATGTACAAACAGAAGAAGCGAAAGAACGGTTTTTACATGTGAAATGGAAAAATGAAATTACTGATACAAAAGAGTATCAACTCGATCTTGAAATTTCCGGCTTTGATCGTCACGGATTATTAAATGAAATATTACAAGCGATCAATGAAACAAAAACATCGATCGTTCAAGTTACAGGAAGATCTGACCGTAATAAAATGGCGACAATTCATTTGACGATTCTTATAAATAATATTGGTCATTTACAGCAAATTGTCGATCGAGTTAAACGAATCAAGGATGTTTATACAGTAACTAGAACAACGCAATAAAGGGGATTATAATGAAAGTTGTTATACAGCGTTCAGAAAAAGGAAATGTCACTGTAAAAGGTAAAACGGTAGGCCAAATTGATCAAGGGTTAGTTGTATTTGTAGGTATAACACATGAGGATACAATGAGCGATGTGAAATATATAGCGAATAAAATTATGCATCTTCGTATATTTGAAGATGATCAAAATAAAATGAATCGTTCGCTTTTAGATGTCAATGGTAGTATTCTATCTATTTCACAATTCACCCTTTATGGAGATACGCGTAAAGGAAGGCGTCCGAATTTTATGAACGCTGCGAAACCGGAGAAGGCCCAGAATTTGTATGAAAAATTTAATGCAATTTTCAAGGAGTCTGGTGTCCCCGTTGAAACAGGCGAATTTGGAGAAATGATGAAAGTGACGCTAACAAATAGCGGACCAGTAACATTTGTTTTAGATAGTAACGAATAAAAGAACACAGCTAAAACAAAATTATATTGTGCTAAAGAAAAATCCGAACGATTGATTTAATTCTTTAATTAGAATTTGCAACAGTTCGGATTTTTTTGCGTGTTCTTGTATTCCTTGTCGCTACTAAATATCCATAAACTGCGCAATAGCTAGAAATTTCTAGTTGAGCAGAAAAACCGTTCCGAAAATACATTTCGCTTTCACCCGCAGGACACAAGCGCGACATCCGTTCATGCATTCGCATTCAAGGTGTCTTCTTTGCCGAGGACTCGCGGTAAGCCTCGGGCTACATGAGGTTGGTCATGAAGGCGTTACGACAAATATTTTCGGTGGGGCGGGCATATACGCACAGTCCCAACTGAAGATCCTGCAGGAAGCGGTGTTTGCTTTCGAGGAAGCTGAAGTGTTGCCCGTGGAAAGCGACTGTCCGCAGCGGGAAAGAACATTGCAGCTACGTCGCATTTTACAACAAATAACTATAGCAAATCGTTCGCTTGGATTACTTATCCTCTTTAGCTTGGTAGTTATATCCTAGCTCATTTCTGTTCCGTAAAACCAATGTTTATACCTTGGATCATTCCATCTGTTAACTTTTCCTGATATTGATTCGTTAATATTTTCTGTTCCGTTTTCGCATTTGATATAAACCCAAGTTCCAATAAAAGAGCTGGTTTACCGTTTTGTCTCAATACTTGAAAGTCTTCAAAAGTTACACCGCGATCTGTGTCATTTGTTTTTTCTATCAGTTTATTTTGAACATGATTGGCGATCTTCATATGTTGTTCGTCATAATAATAGGTGCTAATTCCGCTAATGTCCGCAGCGTCAGGAAAGCTGTTGTAATGGATGCTCATAAACAGGTCTGTAGGGAGAGAATTAGCTAAACTAGCTCGGCTGGAAAGGCTTAAATAGTAGTCATTATTTCTTGTGAGATAGACCTTCGCACCAAACATTGTTAGTTTTTCTTTCAGTAGCTTAGCAGTTTGTAGGGTAAGATCCTTTTCATATGTACCTTCATTTCCAATAGCACCAACATCATAACCACCGTGGCCCGCATCGATGACGATTATTTTATTTTGAAGTTTTTTTTCATATGCCGGAATACTGCTGACAATTACCTTTTTCATTATGTAGCCAGTGTAATCATCGTTTTTCACTTTCACCCAATCATTGTGGATATCAACTATATCAAAATTATCTCCCTTATCTGCGAAGTGAATGATTTTACTTTTAAGGGACGGCTCTTTACGAATATGGGTGTTAGCATACTTGATTTCAAATGTTGAACCTTTCGTAAGTTTTATTTCCTCAAATGATTGACTTGATTCTGTTTTCTTTATTGTTATGTATTCTTTAGCAACCCACCCGGTCCCTTCCTCTAATTTAATTTTGATCCAGTTATCTTCTATTTGCATGACGGAATAAATTTCTCCTTCATGTACTTGAATAATTTGCTCAAAGTGTGTTCCGGGACCACTTCGTACATTCAAATGATCTGTTTCAATAACCGCTGTCTGCTTAGCTGCATTTGCTTGTACAGAGAGTGGATGCACGGATACAATAATCATAATAATAAATAAAAACTTGAATAACGCTTTCGTTTTCATGCAGACACAGCCTCCCATCCAATACACTGTTCCATACAGTATAATAAAAAACCTTGATATAGGCAAAACTAATATTAAAGGGAGGAGTAAACAATGCGTATGAATCGAAATCATTGGCAAGCTTTAAATGATAAAGATATATTTGAAGTGAATTTTCATAAATTTATGGAATTGGAAAGTAAATCGAACCAAATTGAAATAGCAGAAGAATTTGGTATTACACTTGGGGAAGTAAACATGTTGAAAAGAAAAATAAACCGTACTTGACAATGCTAGGAGTAAACCTTAATATTAGAATCAACTTCAATAAATACGATTAAATCCGGTAAGGGAATCAGTAGTTAAGATCCATATGGAAAGAGAGGAAATGTCCTGGCTGAAAACATTTTCAACATAATGGCTTAATGAATGACAATTCTTTAGGAGCTGTGCTGAATGATCGATTAGGCATGGCCGTGTAGCAAGCGTTACTTGCCAAGAGCGGATGCGTCATGCATCAATCAGGGTGGCAACGCGGGTACTCTCGTCCCTTATTTTGAATAATAGGATAGAGAGTTTTTTTATGTTCTTTTTTACTATTTACATGAAAATAAATGATGTTCAGGAGGGTCTATAATGAAAATGAAAGCACCACGTGGAACGGTTGATATTTTATCACCGGATATCCGTAAATGGCAGTATGTTGAAAAAGTCATACAAAATATTTGCGATCGATTTCATTTTGAGGAGATTCGCACGCCGCTATTTGAACATACTGAAGTATTTCAAAGGGGAGTAGGAGATACAACAGATATAGTCCAAAAAGAAATGTATACATTTACAGATCGTGGAGGGCGAAGCATCACATTGCGCCCGGAAGGCACCGCAGCAGTAGTAAGGGCATTTGTTGAAAATAAATTATATGGTGCAATAAACCAACCGGTAAAGCTTTATTATTTTGCTGAGATGTTTCGCTATGAGCGACCACAGCAAGGAAGAATGCGACAATTAAATCAGTTTGGAGTGGAAGTACTTGGGAGTGCGGACCCAGCAGTTGATGCAGAAGTGATCGCACTTGCAATGGCATGCTACAAAGAACTTGGATTACAATCCATTAAATTAGTTATTAACAGTTTGGGTGATAAGGAAAGCCGTAAAAGTCATCGTGCAGCTTTAGTAGATCATTTCTCGCCATTCGAGGACGAGCTTTGCTCCGACTGTAAAGATAGGCTAACGAAAAATCCAATGCGAATATTAGACTGTAAAAAGGATATGGAACATCCGGCAATGAAAACCGCACCTTCTATTCTTGACCACTTGAACGATGAGTCATTAGAATATTTTAATAAGGTGAAAGAATACTTGGATATAATGGATATCCCTTATGTAGTTGATGAAAATTTAGTTCGAGGATTGGATTATTATAATCATACGGCGTTTGAAATAATGAGTGAATCGGAAGGTTTTGGAGCGATTACAACATTGTTGGGTGGAGGGAGATATAATCAACTTGCAGCCGATTTGGGCGGACCCGATACTCCTGGTATTGGATTTGGCATGGGATTGGAACGCTTATTAATGGCACTTGATGCTGAAAAAGTTAATGTTCCCGTTGAACAAAAGCTGGATTGCTATGTGGTTGCGATCGGAAAAGAACCGGAAAAAGAAGCTGTTCGCCTTTTAAATGAATTAAGGCAGAACGGAATACAAGCGGATAAAGATTATCAAGGCCGGAAAATGAAAGCACAATTCAAGAGTGCTGATCGATTGAAAGTAAAATACGTACTTATACTGGGAGAAACTGAATTGGAACAAAACATGGTACTTGTCCGTTCGATGGAAACAGGTGAACAAACGGAAGTACCTATGAACAAATTGATGGAAATGATGACAAATGCATTGCTGGGAGGACACGATGTTGAATAAAAGAATATTGGCAGGGACATTACACGAAGAAAATATGAATGAAGAAGTGCTGTTGAAAGGCTGGGTGGATCGTAGACGAGACTTGGGTGGTCTTATCTTTATTGATTTGCGCGATCATTCAGGAATTGTTCAAATCGTATTTAACCCGGATGAATCCGAAGAAGCTTTGGAAATAGCTGAATCAGTCCGAAGTGAGTACGTCCTTGAAGTTAAGGGGACAGTAGTAAAAAGAGAAGAATCGACGATTAATCCTAATTTGGCTACGGGAAAAATAGAAGTAGTTGTTCAAAATGTAACAGTATTGAACAAATCCAAAAATCCACCATTTTTATTGCATGAAGCTGGAGGTGTATCAGAAGAGCTTCGCTTAAAGTATCGTTATATTGATTTAAGACGAAAAGAAATGCAAGATACATTCAAACTTCGTCATCAAATAACACAAGTAGTCCGTCAATTTTTAAATAATGAAGAATTTCTTGAAATGGAAACGCCTATTTTGACAAAGAGTACGCCGGAGGGAGCACGGGACTATTTAGTGCCAAGTCGTGTACATGACGGAGAGTTTTATGCTTTACCGCAGTCACCGCAACTATTCAAGCAGTTAATTATGATGGGCGGGTTCGAAAAGTATTATCAGATTGCCCGTTGTTTCCGTGATGAGGATTTACGTGCCGATCGACAGCCTGAATTTACACAAATTGATATTGAAACAGCTTTTCTATCCAGTGAAGAAATTATGGAGATGGTTGAAAAGATGATGCAAAAGGTGATGCAGGAAGTGAAGCAAGTAAATATTTCTGCTCCTTTTGAACGAATGAGTTATACAGAAGCAATGAGACGTTACGGTTCGGACAAACCGGATACAAGATTTGATATGGAGTTAATTCATGTATCGGACATTGTAGAGCATTCTTCTTTCAACGTCTTTAGTGGTGCAGTGAAAAAATCCGGGAAAGTGGCCCTTATTAATGTAAAAGGCCAGGCGGATAATTATTCCCGAAAAGATATTGATCAGCTGACGGAATATGCAGCAATATACGGTGCTAAAGGACTTGCTTGGTTGAAAATAAAGGATAATGAACTGAGTGGACCAATAGCTAAATTTTTATCGGATGAAGAAAAGCAATTAATAAAAGAACGGGCGAATGGAGAGAGTGGCGACTTACTATTATTTGTAGCTGATCAGACGGATATTGTTCATGATAGTCTCGGAGCTCTTCGATTAAAGCTCGGTAAAGACCTGCAGTTGATTGATAAATCAAAGTTTAACTTCCTTTGGGTCGTCGATTGGCCACTGCTTGAATATGATGAAGAAGAGCAGCGCTACACTGCGGCTCACCATCCATTTACATCTCCGGTTGAAGAAGATATCGATAAATTACGTTCTGAACCAGGAAGTGTACGTGCAAACGCTTATGATCTTGTATTGAATGGATTTGAGCTTGGCGGTGGATCAATAAGAATTCATCAAAAAGAATTACAGAACGAAATGTTCCACGTACTAGGCTTTTCAGAACAGGCAGCAAAAGAGCAGTTTGGTTTCTTGCTTGAAGCGTTGGAATATGGTGCACCTCCTCATGGGGGAGTTGCATTTGGTCTGGATCGGATCGTGATGTTGTTAGCCGGTAAAGAAAATTTAAGGGATACGATATTATTTCCAAAAACGGCTTCCGCCTCCGATCTATTAACGGATGCACCGAGCGAAGTAGATGACAGTCAACTGGAAGAGCTATCTATTCAGCGGATTGAAAAAAATGACTGAAGATTACATTTGATGTGAAATTGTAACATTTGTAACGAATAATTAAATTTCATAATTATTGAAAAAAGACGAAAGCTATGATAAGATCAAATTACAAAGTCGTTAGAAGTAAATCCTGATGTGTTTGTCTATTTAAATCGTTTTGACCGAACATCTATAATATTGGGAGTTTGCTCGTTTTTACATTGCTTGCATGCCTCTATCGAAGTGGAAGCATAAGATGTAAGACAAAACACCCACCTGCCAAGAGCGGGATCAAAACTGGATGTTAGACGGCATAATTGGGATTGATAAGCTTACATGCAAAACTGACTTGCTAGCGCAATTAAGTGCTAGCAAGTCAGTTTTTTTGCTCTAATATATGGTGCTCTATTCAACTAGTTGGATCCATGTGCCATCTGCTCTAAATTGCCGTTCTTGTCCATTTTAAATGAAGGCGCCTTTAGACTACCCTTATCATCGAGTACGGTCATTTTTCTGGCTCGTTCCATAATTTGAATAAACATTTGGTAATCTTCCTGTACCGTTTCCAATTTTTCCTCCGTTAAAGCTAGTTGCTTTTCCATTTTCTTAACATGATCCCTCAACATAGTATTTTCGTTTTCAAGTTGTTGCAAAGTAAATTTTGATTGATTTGCGACATGATAGTCTTCTTTCATATTGTGCAAAAATTCGATGACCTTATCCACGGTAATAGGTGTTTTATTCTCCGTTTCCAATGATTCATTTTCTAGTACAAATTCGTTATTCGTCAATTGTACGGGCTCGGGATTCGTTAGTTTCAATTGGGTTGCTTCCGTACGTTTTCTTTCTTTTCGTTGTCGCTTGGCAAGGTCAACAGCACTTTCATATTTTTGTCTTACTTCTGCATTCCAGCGAAATCCACAAGCAGCAGACGTACGATTCAGTTTATCACCAACTTCTTCAAAAGCATTAAGTTGGGTGCTACCCTCTCTCACATGGCGTAGTACCGTTTCTGCCAATAATAGATCATCTTCATGGGACCAAGCATCCTGTCTTACTTTAGCCAAAATGATTCAGCTCCTTTTTCAATAGGTAAGAATGTATAAAAATCCTGGCTTTGTTCTAATCAAGACTGAACAGGCTATGTCTGGCTACACCGCAGAATTATCATCCTACTACTATTCAGCACATACGACATTAACCGAGCGCTAGAAGTTTTATATTCTTAACTGTAATGTTTGATAGAGTAAAGTGTCGTTACAATTAAAAAATCTATTTTACTAATTAAATCATCTTGTAACTGACTGGCAACAATGCCTACAAATATTATGACCTATTGAAAAAGGAATTATACTTACATTGAGTGTTTCTTTTGGTCAGCAATAATTTTTTCATAAACTTGTTTCATAGCTTGCTCAAATTTTCCGCTGTTTTTCGGTGAAAAGTATTGTTTATGTTTAATTGCATCGGGCATATACTGTTGCGGAATCCAGCTATTTTCATAGTTATGCGGATATTTGTAGTCGATCCCTCTGCCTAATTGTTTTGCTCCTGCATAATGAGCATCTTTTAAATGCGGAGGTATTTCTCCGGTGTTTCCTTGGCGAATGTCTGTTAATGCTTGATCAAGTGCTTTATAGGCTGTATTTGATTTTGGTGATAATGCAAGTTCTACAATGGAAACACCCAATGGAATCCGTGCTTCAGGGAATCCAACCCTTTCTGCAGCTTCTACAGCTGCCAACGCTCGAGGACCTGCTTGTGGATTGGCAAGACCGATATCTTCATAGGCAATCACAATCATACGCCGTGCGATACTATCCAAGTCACCTGCTTCGATCAGTCGGCCCAAGTAATGAAGTGCAGCATTAACATCACTGCCCCTGATTGATTTTTGAAACGCAGAAAGCACGTCATAATGTGCATCCCCACCTTTATCATGGGAAAAGCTTTTCTTTTGCATGCATTCTTCGGCGCTTGCTAAGTTTATTTCGATTATATTTTCTTCATTTTCCGGTGTTGATAGAACAGCTAATTCCAACCCGTTTAAGGCGGCACGTAAATCACCGTTCGAACTTTGGGCAAAATGTACCAATGCATCATCCGTCAACGATATATTCAGACCCCCGTATCCGTCAGTTTCGTCTGTGATAGCACGATTGATTGCTGTTTTGATATGCTCACTCGTTAATGCCTGAAGTTCAAATAAATGGCATCTGCTTCTGATTGCTGGATTAATTGAATGAAAAGGGTTACTCGTTGTACAACCGATCAATGTAATTAGATTGCTTTCCAAGTGTGGAAGCAGGAAGTCCTGTTTCGCTTTATCCAATCGGTGAACCTCATCGAGGATTAGTACGATGTTACCGGACATTTTTGCTTCTTCAACGACGATTTCCATATCCTTTTTTCTATCTGTTACTGCATTGAGTATTTTAGCTGGGATCTGTAAACTTTTTGCAAGAGCGTAGGCCATCGAAGTCTTGCCGGTTCCGGGCGGCCCATATAGAATCATGGATAAAAGCCTATTTGCTTCAACCATTCGGTGAATGATTTTTCCTTTTTGAACAAGGTGCTCCTGACCGATGATGTCATTAATATGGGCAGGACGCATCCGTAATGCAAGAGGTGCTTGACTCATTTTTTATCGATCCTTTATATTTTAATCTTCCAGTCATAAATAATAGGAGAAAAGGTTCTTTCAATGCAAGTAGATATTCATTCATGTTATAATAGCATGTATTATTATGACTTGGAAATAATTAATTATAATGAAACTACCTATTACAAACTACAGTGATAGTTATTTAAAAGTTAACCTAATTCAAATCACATTTTAGCACATATGTTCTCTCTTTGCTAGATAGTAATAAAGCTTAACTTCATGATTATGAGTTGAATAGAATATATGATCGTTGTATGGTTAAAAATCGTCATTCTACGCAAGAGTTTATTGGCAGAAGGATGTAAATGATTTTAGAGGTGTAATAAAAATGAAAATTACTACTAAAGGACGTTACGGGTTAACTATTATGATTGAGTTGACGCGAAAATATGGTGATGGTCCGGTACCGCTGAAATCTATCGCCAAGGAAAAACAATTATCGCCCCATTATTTGGAACAATTAGCTGCCCCCTTACGAAACGCCGGGTTGATAAGAAGTGTACGTGGAGCATACGGTGGTTATATTTTGGCCAAAAAACCCGATGCGATCACTGCCGGTGATGTCATTCGTGTATTAGAAGGGCCAATTACGCTTGTTGAAGGAATGGAAGAGGAAGAAGCTCCTCAGCAGGCGCTTTGGCTTCAAGTGAGGGATGCGGTTAAAGAAGTGCTTGATAAGACAACATTATTAGATTTAGCAGAACATGATGACGACGTCGAACGAAATAATGAATATATGTTTTATATATAACAAAGATAAGCAGGAAGGAAAGATTTATATGATCTATTTAGATCATGCGGCAACAACACCAATCGATCGAGAAGTTCTCCACTCAATGACTGCAACAGCCGAAAGTCAGGAATATTTTGGTAATCCATCAAGCATGCATCGATTTGGGCGAAAAGCAAGGCAGACGGTTGATGAAGGAAGACGAATGATGGCCAAGAGTATTCATGCAGATGAGAAGGATATTATTTTTACGAGTGGGGGAACGGAGGCAGATAATTTAGCCTTGATTGGTACAGCGATAGCTAATAAACATAAAGGTAACCATATCATTACATCCGTTCAGGAACATCATGCTGTTTTACGAGCGGCGGAGCAACTGGAAAAGCAAGGGTTCGAATTAACTTATCTACCGGTAAACAAGCAAGGGAAAATAAATATAGAAGATTTGGCTAAAGCACTTACGGATAAAACAATCCTTGTATCTGTTATGACAGTGAATAATGAAACGGGAGTAATTCAACCGATAAAAGCGATTGGTGAGCTACTGAAAAATCATCAAGCCTATTTTCATACCGATGCAGTACAGGCATTTGGACTGCTTGAATTGAATGTGAAGGAATGCGGGATTGATTTACTGACTGTTTCTTCCCATAAGATTAATGGACCAAAAGGAATTGGTTTTTTATATGCAGATAGTAACGTCTCACTCGCTCCTGCCCAGTTTGGCGGAGAGCAAGAAAGAAAAAAAAGAGCAGGGACGGAAAACACAATGGGTATCATTGGTTTTAAAAAAGCAGTAGAACTAGCAGTAAATCACCGAGAAAACAGACTTGAAACGTATACTCGTTTTAAGCAGCATTTTTTACAAATTTTAAGCTCAAACGAAATTGATTATCAGCTTAATGGTGTCGTTGATGAAACGGTTCCCTCCATTGTGAATATAAGTTTTCCAAGAACGAACGTTGAGGCATTGCTTATGAATTTTGATCTGGAAGGAGTTGCAGCTTCCAGCGGGAGTGCCTGTACAGCGGGATCAATCGAACCATCCCATGTTTTGGCTGCAATGTACGGAAAAGAAGATAAGCGTGTAACAAATTCGGTTCGCTTCAGTTTTGGTAACCATAATACAATGGAAAATATAAAAGAAGCCGCTAATATTATTGCTGGCGTAGTAAAACGGTTAGCGAAAAAAGGGTGAATGAAAGTGACAGATAAAAAAAATATACGTGTAGTAGTTGGCATGAGTGGCGGTGTGGACTCATCCGTAGCAGCACTATTATTAAAAGAACAAGGGTATGAAGTAATTGGTATCTTTATGAAAAATTGGGATGATACGGATGAAAACGGCGTATGTACAGCAACGGAAGATTATGAAGATGTTATTCGTGTATGTAACCAACTAGATATTCCGTATTATTCAGTTAATTTTGAAAAACAGTACTGGGATCATGTATTTACGTACTTTCTCGATGAATATAAAGCGGGACGCACGCCGAACCCTGATATAATTTGCAATAAAGAGATCAAATTTAAAGCATTTTTGAATCATGCGATAACATTGGGTGCGGACTATGTGGCAACTGGACATTACGCACAAGTGAGTAATGAAGATGGCCATTATAAAATGCTGCGCGGTATGGATTCCAATAAAGATCAAACGTATTTTCTCAGCCAATTAACGGAAGATGTACTAGAAAGAGTAATGTTTCCTTTAGGGCATCTACCAAAATCCAAAGTTAGAGAAATTGCGAAAGACCATGGACTTGCTACAGCTACAAAAAAGGACAGTACAGGGATTTGTTTTATCGGAGAGCGAAATTTCAAGGAGTTTCTGAGCAATTATTTACCTGCACAGCCAGGGAATATGAAGACATTGACAGGTGAAATAAAAGGGAAACATGATGGCCTTATGTATTATACGATTGGTCAAAGGCAAGGACTTGGTATAGGTGGACCTGGTGATCCTTGGTTTGTAGTTGGTAAAAACGTGAAAGAAAATGTATTGTATGTCGAACAAGGTTACGATAACGAAAATTTATATTCTGAAGGCTTAATTGCATCAGGAGTGAATTGGATTAATCCTGATACTATACAGGAGACGTTTACTTGTACCGCTAAATTTCGGTATCGCCAACAGGACTGTGATGTGACAGTAACGCGAACAGTGAACGATCGGGTTTCTGTTCAGTTTGCAGAAAGGCAACGAGCTGTTACACCTGGGCAAGCAGTTGTTTTTTATGATGGTGACATATGTCTTGGTGGAGGAACAATTGATCAAATATTAAAGCATGACAAATTTTTGCATTATGTAGGGTAAAGAAGATAGTTAAAAAGTTCATGGGTTCTTGTAAATAGTAAGCCCATGACTTTATTCAAGGAGAAGGTATCGATGGATAATAACAAAAAAGCAATCCAATTAATGAAGCAAAATAAATATGAAGAAGCTGCTAAGCTTTTTAACGATTTAATTGAAGAAAATCCTCAGGATCCGATTGGCTATATTAATTTTGGTAATCTATTAATGCATATGAATGACCCGGATCGAGCTGAACGTTTTTTTATGAAAGCAATTCAATTAGATAGCGAAGCCGCCACCGCATATTATGGCTTGGGGAATTTATATTTTGAACTCGAAAACTACAAAAAAGCACAGGAATATTTACTGAAAGCCGTTGAGTTAGGTTTGGAAGAAGGAGATACGTTTTTCATGCTTGGGTTAGCTCATCTGAATCAAGAGCAGCCAAAGCCGGCATTAGCTTATTTATTGAGAGCATCTGAAATCGATCCAAATGACAGTGAAAAGCTTTTCCAATATGGTTTAACACTTGCAAAATTGGAACATATACAAGCAGCAAAAGACGCCCTTGAAAAAGTGGTTGTACTGGATAATAATCATAGTGATGCCCATTATAATTTAGGTATTATATCCTTATATGAAGAGCAGGCAAACAAAGCCCTTGATTATTTTACAACAGCACTAGAGCTGCAACCGGATCATGTTCTCGCAGCAAATGGAAAAGCTCAAGTAGAGCAATTGTTAAACGGTCAATGAACCCTATAAGATCGTGAGGTATTAAGGATGGCGATTGAGAAATTTGAAAAAAGCAATAATGAAAATAGCTTTATTCGGGGCGAATTACTGTATACAATTTTTCATAATACAGAAGAGCATTTTTCCATTGCGAAAATAAAAATCCATCAAACGAATGAAGATTTTAAGGAAAAAGAAGTAGTAGTAAAAGGGTACTTTTCCAAATTACAGGATGGAACTGTTTATACGTTTATGGGGGAATTCGAAAAGCATGAAAAGTTTGGGTTGCAATATAAAATTCATGCGTTTCAAACATATATCCCGACTTCCGAAGATGGTCTTGTCGATTATTTATCAAGTGACCTATTTTATGGTGTCGGAAAAAGAACGGCTCAAAAGATTGTGGAACATCTTGGAAGTAACGCAGTGTCGAAAATAATGAATAGCCCGGACGTTTTAGCTTCCGTGCCTAGATTAACGAAAAAAACGCGAGAAACATTAGTAGAGACATTGCAGGAAAATCAGGGGTTCGAGCATGTAGTCGTATTCCTTTCCAAATATCATATTGGTTTAAAAATGGCTCAAAAAATATATGAAAACTATAAAGAAACATCGATCGAACAGGTTAAAAAAGATCCGTTTCAATTTGTACTTGACATAGAGGGCTTCGGCTTTCACACGGCAGACCAGATTGCTAAAACAAATGGACTTTCTCTTACACATCCAAACCGAATTGGGGCTGGGTGTATTTATGTTTTGCAAAACAGTGTGCAAAACGGGCATGTTTATTTACCGCTTGATCAGTGCGTTCAAGAGACTTATAAGTTATTGATTACCCCAGATATTAATGAGCAAATGATTACTGAATGTATAGAAGATTTAAACAAGGAAAAAAAACTAATTGTCGTTGAGGGAAAAGCATACCTTCCGTCCCTTTATTATGCAGAGGATGGGTTTGCATCAAATGTGAATCGTTTGATTGATCAATCAATTGAACAAAAAACAACCTTGGCTGAATTGATGAAAATTATTGGAGAAATAGAAGAATTAGAAGTTTTAAGCTACGGTGAGGAACAATTTAAAGCTATAAATGAAGCCCTTCATTCAAAAATTATGATTTTAACAGGTGGCCCTGGGACTGGTAAAACAACGGTAATTAAAGGAATCATCAATGCTTATGCATCTATTCATGATGTATCAACAAATCGGGATGACTACGATAACAAAGCTGACTTTCCATTTGTTTTATCTGCTCCAACCGGACGAGCTGCGAAACGGTTGCAACAGTCGACTGGGATTTACGCAACAACAATCCATCGATTATTAGGTTGGGATGGTAATGAGTTTTTTGAACGAAATGAAAATGAACCTTTATCGGGTCAACTGTTAATCATTGATGAATTTTCCATGGTAGATATATGGGTGGCACATGCTCTATTCAAAGCGATACCTGACCATATGCAAGTACTGCTCGTTGGTGATGAAGATCAATTGCCTTCTGTAGGCCCGGGTCAGGTTTTGTCCGATTTATTATCTACAAACCTATTGCCGTCGATAACACTTCAAGAAGTGTATCGCCAGGAAGAAGGATCCAAAATTATTGAACTCGCACACCGGATCAGAAGAGATACGTGTACAGCAGAGATCTTAGAAAATAAGCGGGATTTTAGTTTTATCCCGTGTACCGAGCAGCAAGCGGAAGAAGTGATCCTAAATATCTTTACAAAAGCAATTGATAAAGGAATAGATCCGAAAGATATTCAAGTACTTGCACCAATGTACCGCACTAGGGCAGGGATTTTGGCGATTAATAAACAATTGCAACAACTTTTGAACCCACCGTCACGACAAAAAAGGGAGAAGAGAATAAAAGATACCATATATAGAATCGGTGATAAAGTTATTCAACTAACCAATCGACCTGAGGATGGAATATCCAACGGTGACATCGGGACGATTGCAGCTATTTTTGAGGAAGATGAAAACGTAGAAAATACGGAGCAAATTGTTATTTCGTTTGATCGTAAAGAAGTTGTTTACGAACGAAAAGATTATATCGAGATTATGCATGCCTACTGTATTTCCATTCATAAATCACAGGGGAGTGAGTTTCCGATCGTTATTTTGCCCGTCTTACCTGCTTATAACCGAATGCTTCGCAAAAATTTACTTTATACGGCTATTACGAGAAGTAAACAATCTTTAATCATTTGTGGAGTTAAGCAAGCATTTTTGAAAGGAGTACATACACTAGATACAAATATAAGGTTTACGAATCTGAAAGAGCAATTAATGAGACGATTGGATGACGTGCCTGAAATACAAGAGCACGATTCAAGCGAAGATGAGATTTCTCCATATGATTTCATTTAATCAAGTGAATAGGATGATTTAAATCGGTTAAACTAGAAATTCTATTAATGAAGCGCAGAGGAGCTGCAAATGGAATTTATATGTTTAATCGAGCGACTAAAACAAATAAAAATGCGCGTTCAAAAAAATATGTTTATTCTACTCCTGTAATGACGTCTTGTTTAATAATAAGGGAGATTGAATATGTTTAAAAGCAAGGATTTTCGTCTGTTATATGTATTGATTGTTATTGCTTTTATATTTTTGCTCGTATTTTTATTAGGAAAGCTTTTCCCTTATTATAAAAGCTTTACTGTGTTTTTATGGCAGCTATTTGCACCATTTATCATTGCTTGTTTCATTGCTTACCTACTCTACCCGCTCGTTACAAAATTAGACCAATTAAATATTCAAAAACCATTAGCAATTATGCTTATTTATTTCCTCTTTTTTGGAGGTATTGCTTATGCGATTTATCTCGGTTATCCAGCAATTATCCATCAAGTGCGAGAATTAAATGAACAGTTACCGCATGTAGTTCATATTTATGAAAAGTTTATTTATCAATTGTACGAATCGACTTCGTTTTTACCCGAAACTATCCATGAAAAAATAGATGGATTTATCGGTACGATGGAAAAGTCTTTGGAAAATGTTTTGGATAAATTAGTCGGTGGCGTTACGAAAGTTGTGGATTTTCTTATTCTTGTAACGATTATTCCTGTTCTCGTATTTTACTTCTTAAAGGACTTTGCGAAAATAAAAGAGTATATAAAACGGGGTATCCCGTTTACGTACCGACCACAAATGAAAAAAATGGTTTATGCAATTGATGATAGTCTCGGAAATTACATTAGGGGACAGATGGTTGTTTCATTATTTGTTATACTGGCTACTTGGACGGCTTTTCACTTTTTAAATATAAAATACGCCTTGCTCCTTGCAGTTATTATGGGAGTAACCAATATCATACCTTACTTTGGACCGATTATCGGAACTGTACCGGCAGTTTTACTTACATTGACTACTTCCGCAAAGTTAGTTGTCTATGTCATTATTGTAAGTTTTGTTATACAAATTGTGGAAAGTAACTTTTTATCGCCCTATATAGTTGGCAAAAGTACTAGAATTCATCCAGTTACGATCATTTTTGTTTTGTTGCTTGGAGCAAAACTAAGTGGAGTATTAGGTATGATATTAGCAGTACCTTTATACATGATTTTAAAAGAAATTATTAAACATACGGTCGGATTTCGGCTCCAAAATTGACATTTGCTACTTTGTTTTCTATACTAATCTTAAAATTGCACATAAAATACGAAGAAGGTTCCAAGTACATGATGTTGGTTTCAAGAGAGGGATTTTAATGGCTGAGAAAAATCCTAAATCTGATTCATGGAAAGCTAAACTGGAGTACGGTTAATTCCCGTCGGTTTCAGACCGTTATCATGTGAAAGTGATGAACTTTTAATTGTTCATAATAAGGGTGGTACCACGATAATCTCGTCCCTGCAATATGCAGAGAGACGATTTTTTTATTTTACGATTACTGTAATTTTTTAACTAATGGAGGAGATGAGATGAAGCCGTTAACATCTGCTGAAATCAGACAAATGTTTATTGACTTTTTTAAAGAAAAAGGGCACGAGGTTGAACCAAGTGCATCTCTTGTGCCAAAAGATGATCCGACTCTGTTATGGATTAATAGCGGGGTAGCTACGTTAAAAAAGTATTTTGATGGAAGCATTAACCCGGACAATCCACGGATCGTTAATGCGCAAAAATCTATTCGGACAAACGATATTGAAAATGTTGGCTTCACGGCCCGTCACCATACTTTTTTTGAAATGCTCGGTAACTTTTCCATAGGAGATTATTTTAAAAAAGAAGCAATTGTATGGGGGTGGGAATTCTTAACAAGCAAAAATTGGATTGGTTTTGATCCGGAACGTTTATCTGTTACCGTCCATCCGGAAGATGATGAAGCCTATGATATATGGCTTAATGATATAAAATTGCCGGCTAGTAGAATTATCCGCTTGGAGGAAAATTTCTGGGATATAGGAGAAGGACCAAGTGGACCGAATACGGAGATATTTTATGACCGTGGTGAGCATTACGGGAATGATGCATCAGATCCGGAACTGTATCCCGGTGGAGAAAATGAGCGGTACCTGGAAATTTGGAATCTAGTCTTTTCGCAATTTAACCATAATCCAGATGATACGTATACACCTTTACCGAAAAAGAATATTGATACGGGTATGGGTCTGGAACGTATGGCTTCAATCATACAACAAACACCGACGAATTTTGAGACGGATTTGTTCAAGCCAATCATTAGTAAGATTGAACAATTTGCAGTTATAAATTATGGAGAAGAAGAAAGTAGTGATATAGCCTATAAAGTCATTTCCGACCATATTCGAACAGTTGCTTTTGCTATTGGCGATCATGCGCTCCCTTCAAATGAAGGACGGGGGTATGTACTGCGACGACTATTAAGACGCGCGGTTCGCTTTGCTAAACAAATAGGGATTGAAGAGCCGTTTATGTACAAGCTTGTATCAACTGTTGGCACGATAATGAAGGCCTATTATCCGGAAGTCGTAAAACAGGAAGATCAAATTTCAAAAATTATAAAATCCGAAGAAGAACGCTTTCACGAAACCTTGAATGACGGTTTGAATATCCTGACGGCAATTATGGAAAAACAAAAGCAAAACAACCAATCGGTAATTCCCGGAAGCGATGTGTTCCGTCTGTATGATACGTATGGTTTTCCGAAAGAACTGACTGAGGAATATGTTAAAGATAATGGATTTACAATAGATGAAGCTGGTTTTAAAAAAGAAATGAAAAAGCAACAAGAAAGAGCTCGTGATGCTCGGAAAACAGTCGGTTCCATGCAAATACAAGATGAATTGTTAAGTAGTATTCAAGTGGAAAGCGAATTTATAGGTTATGATCATACAGAAACAGAAACAATAATCGAAGCAATCGTTGAACATAATAAAACTGCAGATACGATTGAAGCAGGAGCGGACGCTTATTTGTTTCTGAAGGAAACTCCCTTTTACGCTGAAAGTGGTGGACAAATAGCAGATAAAGGTTGGGTCTATACAGAAAACATGATTGCACATGTCAAAGATGTAAAAAAAGCGCCAAATGGCCAGCATGTTCACCGAATCGAGGTGAAGCAAGGCACAATCCACGTTGGCGAACGAGTAAAAGCAATGATTGATCATGATTTTCGTATCCTTATCGTTAAAAATCATACAGCAACCCACCTGCTTCATCAAGCGTTAAAAGATGTACTAGGTGACCATATTACCCAAGCGGGATCCTTAGTAACACCCGATAGACTACGCTTTGACTTTACCCATTTTGAGGCAGTAAATGAAAATGAATTACAACAAGTTGAACAACTCGTCAATGAAAATATTTGGAAACATTCGCCGGTAATCATTGAAAATAAACAACTGGAAGAAGCGAAAAAAATGGGTGCCACGGCATTGTTCGGAGAAAAATATGGTGAAAACGTACGAGTTGTACAAATTGGCGATTTTAGTACGGAGCTTTGCGGTGGTTGTCATGTGCACAATACTTCGGAAATTGGTCTTTTCAAAATCGTTGTGGAAAGTGGAATAGGAGCCGGTACAAGAAGAATTGAAGCTTTTACAAGTAAAAAAGCATATGAATTTACTCTGGAAAAATTGAACATACTATCTACTTCTGCCAAGTTATTAAAAACTACAGTTGATAAAGTGCCAAGTCAAATCAATCATATATTTGATGAAATAAAAACACTGCAAAAGGAAAATGAGTCATATAGTGCGAAATTATCCAACATGGAAGCTTCAACCATTGTTGATAAGGTGGAAGAAATTGCTGGCATTTCGGTATTGGCACAGCGCGTACAAGTTAAAGATATGAATCAGCTTCGAAGTATGGTAGATGAGTTAAAGCAAAAGTTAGGTTCTGGTGTAATTTTGCTCGCTGCTGAGAATGAAAACAAAGTACAGTTGGCTGCAGGTGTAACAAACGATTTAATGGAAAAAGGATTTCATGCAGGTCATTTAATTAAAGAAGCTGCATCAATATGTGGCGGCGGTGGTGGCGGCCGTCCGGATATGGCGCAAGCTGGTGGTAAAGATATCAACAAGATTAATGAAGCATTGGACTATGCAAAAAGGTATATCTCAGAAACAATAGACAGTAAAAATATATAATAATCTGTACAAACATGGTAGAATAATTGGTAGAAGGTAAAACATGGAATGAGGTGTCACAATGAGTTCGATTGATAAAACGATGAAATTTAATTTTTCCGAAGAGCCTTTCGACCAAGATATTAAACAAATACTTTCAACTATTCATGAAGCACTCAATGAAAAGGGCTACAATCCAATCAATCAAATCGTAGGTTACCTATTATCAGGGGATCCCGCATATATTCCCCGGTATAAAGATGCGCGTAACTTGATACGTAAAGTTGAACGTGACGAAGTGATTGAGGAACTGGTAAAGTTCTATTTAAAAGAGCAACAAAAGGACAAATAAATGAAAATTATTGGATTGGATGTTGGCTCTAAAACAATTGGAGTAGCTGTTAGTGACGCACTAGGTTTAACTGCTCAAGGATTAACGACGATCCAATGGGATGAAAACAATCGACGATCTGCCGACGACCAGATGAAAAAAATCATCGAAGAGCATGAAGTCGAAAAAGTTGTTGTTGGTCTACCTAAGCATATGAATGGTTCTGTGGGTGAACGGGGTAAAGCAGCAGAGGCGTATGCTAAGCATATTGAAAAGACATACCGATTACCGGTTCATATGTGGGATGAACGATTATCAACCATAGCAGCCGAACGTGTATTGCTTGAAGCAGATATGAGCCGTAAAAAAAGAAAAAAAGTAATTGATAAAATGGCTGCTGTCATGATATTACAAGGATTTCTCGATCAATATAATTAAAGGAGTGAAACGATGGCATTAGAAGAAAAAGAACGAATTATTATTCCAGATGAAAACGGAGAAGAACATTTATTCGAAGTATTGTTCAGTTTCGAAATAGATGAACTGGAACAAACATACATTGCTTTAATACCTGCAGAACAAAATGAAGATGAACATGTTGAAGTATATGCGTTTAGGTATGAAGAGCAAGAAGATGACGATGATGATTTAGCATTATTTCCTATTGAATCAGATGAAGAATGGGATATGGTAGAAGAAATGCTTCACACACTGACTGATCAAAGCGAATAAATGGGAAGTACTTTTTAATAGTAATGAAGACATGGAATTGGTGCCTTTATGGCGCCAGTTTTTCTATTATAAATTATAATAGATTATCTTCTTTATTTTTAGTATAATGTAGCAGATAAGGGGGATAATCCGTGTCAAATGATATTAAAAAACAATATAAAAATAATTTGGCGGCTCGTTCCGAAGAGGCTAAAACAGTGAGAAAAATTGTTGCAATTATTATTTTGTCGCTCGTATTAATTATTGTTATTGGTGGTATTTCGGGTTATATGTATATAAAATCGTCACTGGCTCCTGTAAATCCGGAAAGTACAGAAGAACAAAGCATTGAAATTCCGTTAGGATCATCCACGTCGAATATAGCCAACATACTGGAAGAAAACGGTATTATTAAAGATGGCCGTGTGTTTCGCTTTTATATAAAATTTAAAAATGAAAGTGATTTTCAAGCAGGAGAATATACACTTTCTCCGGCCCTTTCGATAAATGAAATTATAGAAAAGCTGAAAAGTGGTAAAGTTCATGAAGAAGCTGTATACACGGTAACAATACCAGAAGGGAAAACAATTCAACAAATTGCACAAATCTATTCCAGTATACTACCTTTTAAGAAGGACGAGTTTTTGGATAAAGTGAATGACACCGACTACATTAATCAATTAATTAACGAATATCCGGATTTTCTTTCGGAAAAAATACTGGATTCAAATATTGTAACCCCGTTGGAAGGTTATTTATTTGCAGCAACGTATGATTTTTATAAAGAAGATCCGACAATTGAATCGGTTATAAAGAAAATGTTAGACAAGACAGAGGAAGTAGTAGGCCCTTACTTGGGACAAATGGAAGAAAAAAATTTAACTATACATGAAGCACTGACATTTGCTTCTCTAGTTGAAAATGAAGCTAAAACACAGGATCAACGGACAAAGATTGCTGGAGTCTTTTATAATCGCTTGGAAAAAAATATGCCCTTGCAAACAGATCCAACGGTATTATATGCGTTAGGTCAACATAAAGATAAAGTATTGTTAAAGGATTTGGAAACCGAATCTCCGTACAATACATATCAAATAAAAGATTTGCCAATTGGTCCAATATCCAATTTTGGTAAAGAGTCGCTTGAAGCAACACTACAACCGGAAGATACAGATTATATTTATTTTTTACATGATAGTGAGGGTAATATTCACTACGCTGAAACACATGACGAACATATTGAGTTAAAAAATAAATATATTGAGTAATTTAAAAATGAATAAAATCAAAAGAGGCATTATCATGGATAAAGTAAATAATTACTTAGAAAACTTATTGCCTGAATCTGAAGAATGGGCTACTGCTTTAGAAAAACAAGCAATAAGTGGTAAAGTACCTATTATGGAAAGACAGAGTATTCATTTTCTGAAGCAACTCGCACAGATACGACAACCGAAACACCTTTTAGAAATCGGAACGGCAATCGGTTATTCGGCTCTTCAACTGCATAATGCTTGTCCACAAGCCCAAATAATTACAATTGAACGAGATAAAGACCGTTATCATGAATCAATCCGTAATATTAAAGACCAAAGTAAAGAAGATCAAATTCAAGTTATCTTCGGAGACGCTCTTGAAGTACTGGAAGATCCGGGTATAAAAGCGAAAACATTTGATTTTATCTTTATTGATGCAGCAAAAGGTCAGTATAAACGTTTCTTCGAATTAATAGACCCACTCATATCTAAAGATGGTATTATTGTCACAGATAATGTATTATTTAAAGGGTATGTAGTCAATGAAGAAGGAATAAATGATCGTCACGTAAAACTAGTAAAAAAAATCAGAAATTATAACGAATGGCTAAGTAACCACTCGGGCTATATAACCACCTTTATTCCAATTGGTGACGGAATAGCAATTAGTCTAAAAAAATAATAGATGTCGAAATTACTATTTTATTGAAGACTAAAAACGATTGAAAAACTTCATATAATTTGCCATAGTTATAAAGAATGTATAAAAACGTACGCAATGTGTGCGTCGTTTTTATATTTCAACATAATCGAATTTATTTTGATTTAATGTATCTTGTACAAGAAAGAGAAAAGGAGTGTATTATAGTATGTCTACAGAAAAAAGTTATTATATGACACTAGAAGGTAAAGAAAAACTTGAAGAGGAATTGCATTACTTAAAAACGGAAAGACGACAAGAGGTTGTTGAACGAATTAAGGTTGCACGTGATTTTGGAGATTTGTCCGAGAACTCGGAATACGATGCTGCTAAAGATGAACAAGCATTTGTTGAAACTAGAATTGCACAAGTGGAGAAAATGATTAGAAACGCTGCTATTATTAAAAATGATAAAGATAATTCCAATATTTTATCATTAGGTAAGTCTGTTACTTTTAAAGAATTGCCCGATGGAGAAGAGGAAACGTATACAATTGTAGGTAGTGCAGAAGCAGATCCGTTTGAGGGGAAAATTTCAAATGATTCACCAATGGCCAAAAGCCTACTCGGTCATGAGAAAGGAACAGAAGTCCTTGTATCTACACCCGGAGGAGACATCCAGGTAAAAATATTAGATGTTAAATAAATAGCAATAGAAGCGAGCATATATCGGTTCGCTTCTTTGCTTTATTTGCCGATAAACGGCTGCTGGCCATTAAATTACTTATGTATGTTCCGGAATGATTCAAAGTGTAAGGTCAGTATGTTGATTTTCGGATAAGACTAAAAACAACTATCCTAAATAAGTAGACAAGCGTTTGATTTGTTATGGTTTAATGAGAATTGTATTGCAAAAATAATTCGATGCTTTTTTCGTAGTAAAATAAAAGCAGGGGGTAGATGATGAGCAATTTCGATCAATTTTCACGTGTTGATAAGTTCGAAAAAAGAAGAAAAAACACAAAAGCAATAACTGTTTTGTTAATTGTAGGATTTATTTTGAGTATCGTTCTACTATACCTGTTTTTCTTTGGAGGAAAGGCGGACCAGGCAACAACAGAAGAACAACAGGAAGTGGAACAAAAGCCATCTGATTCCGGTAAGCAAACAGGAAGTAGAGATAGTGATGAACAAAATGAAAATGAGAGACCTGTAGATAATGATAATGAAATGGAAGAAGCAGAAAACGATGTGGAAGAGAACGATAATTCATCAATAAATCGTGAACCTGTGGAAAGTGATGATGCAAATGTAATTGAAGCATATACCGCAAATTGGCGGCCAATTGGTACCAAACAAACAGAGCCACATACGGTTCAATATGAAAAGGGAACACAAGATTGGGCTGAAATGGAAAAAGCCTTGGCAGCTGCAACAGATTTAACTGAGAACAATATGGTAACGTACTGGATCGGTAATGGTGGGGAGCAAAAATCAGTTGGTACCATTTATAATTCGAACGATCATTCGGAAATTTATCGCGTAACAATTGAATGGGTAGATAACGAGGGATGGAAACCAATACAGGTAGAAATTTTAAAAGAACTAGCCAAATAGCGACGGGACGTAATACAGGAGGAGAAACATGACAATTGGTATTATTGGTGCAATGGATGAAGAAATTGCTTTTTTGGCCGGGAATATGCATCATAAGCAAGAGATGACCATAGCGAACACGCTATTTATTACAGGAGAATTAAATAATAAACAAGTCGTTTTATTAAAATCAGGTATAGGAAAAGTAAATGCAGCCATGGCAGCGACCATTATGCATGAACGATTCGCTCCTGAATGTGTTATTAATACAGGGTCTGCCGGTGGTTTTGCGAAAGAATTGCAGGTGGGAGATATTGTTATTTCAACAGAAGTTGTTCACTACGATGTCGATGTGACTGCTTTTAAGTATGCTCATGGACAAGTACCTGGGATGCCTGCAACATTACCTGCGGACACAGAGCTTGTAAGTAAAGCAATTGATGCGGTAAAAGGGTTAAATTTACAATATAAAACAGGACTAATCGCAACAGGCGATTCTTTTATCGATAATGAAAAACAGTCTTCCTATATTTTGGGGAAATTTCCCACTATGATTGCAGCAGAAATGGAAGCAGCAGCAATCGCTCAAGTGAGTTATCAATATAATAAAGCATTTGTTATTATCCGAGCATTATCTGACATAGCGGGAAAACAATCATCGATAGCTTTTGATGAATTTTTAGAAACGGCCGCCAAAAATGCAGCAATGTTAATTATGAAAATAATAAAAGAAATTCCCTCTAAGGGGACTGCAAGTTAATAGACGGAAACAATATTTCCATCAATTTCATAACAAATAGCCCAATATAATATGATATAATGCTTCCGAAGGGGGAGCAGAAAAAATGAATAATTCTACTCAGAAATACAAATGGAAATTGATAGATTATGAGCGTTTCTCATTGACGCTAATTATTTTGAGCTGTTATTTTTATATGGGAGCATTTATCGCTACTTATATAGAACCCTCAGAGAATGGAAAAATCATGTTTTATCTAACTTGTCTATCATTGGCATTCGCCATCTTCTTTTTGTACAAAAGACATCAAATAATAAAACTACTTGATAAAGATGAGCATGTGCAATAAGAAGCACATGCTTTGTGTTTGTCACTATCAACAATGCTCCCGGCCTGAACGTATATTCGTCGGAGTCACCGGGATAATCCATCTTTTGAATTGGTTAAATAAACCCACCTTTTTCCTTCCGATAATATTCTCTGAATACTTTCATCAGTGCTCTTTTTTCTATACGGGACACATAACTTCGTGAAATATTCAGCATATCAGCAATCTCCCGCTGGGTCATTTCTTTGTATTCATTTAATCCGTAACGGTAAATAATTACTTCTTTTTCCCGTTCATCAAGCACTTGAAAGTAGTCTTGCATTTTATCAATCTGCATATTTAATTGAATGAACTCGATTATATTTTCATTTTCAGCTTCCAGTATATCAATTAGACTGATTTCGTTCCCTTCATGATCTTGCCCAATCGGATCATGAAGAGAAACGTCCTTCTTAACCTTCTTCAATGCCCTTAAATGCATAAGTATTTCATTCTCAATACATCTGGCAGCGTAAGTGGCAAGCTTTGTTCCTTTGCCCGCCTTAAAGCTTTCAATTCCTTTAATTAATCCAATAGTGCCGGTGGAAATTAAATCTTCCATATCTTCACCGGTATTATCAAATTTTTTTACAATGTGTGCAACTAGTCGTAAGTTGTGTTCTATTAATTTATCTCGTGCGTCTCTGCTACCATCTTGCATTTGTTGAATGTATTTTTTTTCATCTTTCGGGGATAAAGGATGTGGGAATGCGTGATTTTTAACATAAGATACAAAAAAGAGGGTTTCTTTAACTAAGTAGGCAAGAACGGTCAAAATACCCGACAACAATCTCCACCTCCTGATATGTTCACCTATGGTTAGGTAAAAGCCTATAACTTATCTTTATGTTCAGAAGAGAGAAATTGTGTCTGTCCGAGAGGATAAAAAGAAAAAAGGTGATTTCAAAATAAATCATCTTTTTTCTTATTTCTTTTTACCTTGTAAATATTCTTTGTATTCGTCATTTCTGCTTCTTAAGTAAGGTTTTACACCACTTCGATGAGCAGCTCTTGATAGCACATGACCGGTTACTGGCGCGGTAAGCAATATGAAGATGACTGCCAATAATAATTTTCCGCTCACAATACCATGGTCCCCATATAAAAATAAAAACGCAGCTATTAATATACTAAATATACCGAGTGTAGGAGCTTTTGTTGCAGCATGCAATCTTGTGAATACACCAGGGAAACGATTAATACCTATGGAACTTGATAAAATGAAAAATGTACCCGCAAGTAAAAAGAAAATGATAACAAAATTCATTATTATATTAATCAAAGTCTCGATCAATTAGATCACCCTTTTCAACGTATTTGGCAATTGCTAATGTGCTAATAAAGCCAAGAATTCCTATGAGAAGGATGACATCATTTAAATAAGATGTAACTAATCGAATAGCCATGAGGGCGGCAATTGCCATCAGATTGATCCCTAGTGCATCCAATGCGGTAGCTCTATCTGGATTTGTCGGTCCGATGATGATTCGGTATAAAAGAAGAAGAACGGATACAGCAATACCAACCAAACAAATGAGTGTTACAAACGTTAAGAGTTGCTCAGTGAATTCCAAAGTATCCGTCATCGTGTTACCTCCATTATTGCTTTTTCAAATGTATTTTTAATATCGTAAATTGCTGTATGGACTTCGTCTATATGCATTGCATGAATAAATATAATTGAATCATCTTCGGATATTGCTACAGACATAGTTCCTGGTGTAAGGGTAATTAGATTCGCCAATAAAGTAATTTCCCAATTTGTTTTTAATTCAGTAGGCATTGCAAATATTCCAGGTTCAATATCCGGTTTGCGCTTATATACGAGTCTGACAACATCGATATTTGATAAGATCAGCTCGCGGAAAAAAATAAATATCAATTTTATAATGCTGTATACACGCACTAAGTAAAATGAACTTGGAAAGAACCGGTCTAAAATAAGGATCAGCACAATTCCTAACAAGTAACCAAAAATGAAGCTGGAAAATGAATAGGTTTCACTTAAAAACATCCACATGAAAGAAATAATTAAATTTACTACAATTTGAAAAGTCATCACAATTTACTCCTTTAAGACAGAATCGATATATATTTCTGGTTGAAGCAAATAGGCCGAGACAGAATCAACAACCGGGTAGACAAATTCAGCACCGACTCCTAAGGCTACTGAAAAGGCTAAGAGAAAGACAATCGGAGCAATCAGTCCTTTCGTTGACTTCTTCTCAATAGACTCCTGTTTTTCTCCCCAAAATCCTCGTATAAAGATTTTTAAAATGGAATACAAAATAAGCAAACTTGTAATTAAAGCAATGATGACAATTACTATTTCTTCATTGGCGACACTACCTCTAAATAAAAGTAGTTTCCCGATAAAACCGCTGAAAGGTGGTATACCAGACAGTACAAATGCGGAAATAAATAAGATCCATGCCAGTGCAGGATATTGATGTATTAGACCTGACATCTTTCGTAAGTCCGATGTTCCAGCAACATAAGTAATGACACCTACGATTAAAAAGAGAGCTGTTTTTATAATCATATCATGGATTAAATAATAAACGGTTCCACTCATTGCATCTTGATTAAAAATACCGATCCCCATAATCATAAATCCAATAGCAGGGATAACATTATAGGCAATAATTAATTTAATATTATTCGTTGAAAGTGCTCCAATAACACCAAATATCATGGATAACCCGGCGATCCAGATGAAAAAGTAATGCGTTAAATTGATTTCAAAAACAAAAATCAGTGAAAATACGCGTAAAATGGAATACAGCCCAACTTTCGTTAATAACGCTCCGAATAAAGCAGAAATTACCGGATTTGGAACAATATAGGAATGCGGCATCCAGTAATAAAGCGGGAATAAAGCAGCTTTCGTTGCGAATACGAAAAATAAGACAATCCCAATCGTCGTTAAAATACCTTGCTGTTCCACTTCCTGAACACGCTCGGCGATTTGGGCCATATTAACGGTACCTACGACCGAATACAAGAACGCGACTGTCGTAACAAATATAACCGATGAAAATAAATTGAAAAGCACGTATTTCAATGACTCTCTAAGTTGTACTTTATTTCCTCCTAATACGATTAAACCGTAAGAAGCCATTAAAAGAACTTCAAAGAAAACGAATAAGTTAAATAAGTCTCCTGTTAAAAAAGCTCCAGAAACCCCACTAATTAAAAAGAAGAAAAAGGAATAGAAGTAATGCTTTTCTTTTTTAATCGAAAGGGAATGAGGTGCATAAAAAGCACAGGCAACCGCAAGCACATTCGTCGTTAAAACGAGTAGAACGGACAATGGGTCGGCAACAAAAACGATTCCATATGGAGCCGGCCAGCTTCCCGTTTCTAAAATGACGTTTCCGTTTTGTAGTACGTAAAAACATAAAAAACTTGTAAATAGTAAATTGACGATGATTAATATTTTTGTCAAAATACGCGAAATAACTACTTTTTTGTTGAAAAAAGCGGTAACTATTCCAGCTAACAAAGGAATTATAATCGGTAAAACAACAAAATTACTCATATTCGCTACCCCTTAATTGTTCCATATTATCTGAGTCATTCTCATTTATTGTACGATAAGCCAAGACAAGAACAACACTCGTTACCCCAAAACTAATTACAATAGATGTTAAAATTAATGCTTGTGGTAAAGGATCGGTATATTCCGTAATTCCACTTTCCAGTACAGGAGGTTGTCCGCCCTTTAATCCTCCCATAGTTAATATAAACAGATGAGCTGCATGTGATATGAGCCCTGTTCCAATTACAATACGTAACAATTGTTTTTGTAATATATTATAAATACCAGTGGTAAACAAAATACCCGCTAATATTGAAATAATAAATTCCATTTACTTTGCCTCCTTATCATTACGAAGTTTGATAAGGCCGAATATAGCAAGCGCTGCGATACCAAGGACTGCAATTTCAAATAACGTATCAATTCCCCGCATATCAACTAAAATCACATTTACGATGTTGTGGCCTCCACCGACGGTCAAGGACGTTTCAACAAAGTAATCGGAAATTTTATCAAACCAATTTGTACTATGAGCAGAAATGCCAATCATCGTCATAAGCAGACCAAAACTGACAGAAATGATCAGATTGGTAATAACTGTCGTTTTAGATTCATTTCTTTTCCGCAATTTCGGTAAATGGTAAAAACATAGCAAAAACAATACTACTGTCACGGTTTCAATAACTAGTTGAGTCAATGCCAAGTCAGGTGCACGATAAATAACGAATAACATCGCCACTCCATATCCAACAATTCCCAGAATTAAAATGGCTGCTAAATTATGATTAGAAAAAATGGTCCACACAGAAGCAATAATGATAGAGAATACAATCGCAATTTCAATAAATTTGAAATTGGCAAGATTATTGAATTGAATAGAAAAGCCATCTGTTATATACATAAAAGTAAACGTAACAACAACAATGGTACTAATAATAATAGCCATGTAGGTTCGTAATGACCCAGTCATGTAAAAATTAGTAAATTGTTCGGAGTATGAATCCAACTTTTTCATCATTTGATCATAAACATTATTCATGCTTCGTTTGCCGGGAATGACCGTATAAACACGCTGCCATTTCAAACGGGTGGCGACAAGAATAGTACCTATCCCTACAACTGCTAGTGACATAAGTAATGCTGGACTGTCAATTCCGTGCCAGAATTTAATTTGTCCAAACTGTGTCTCACCACTGATGGCAGTAGCAGCGTGTGCAAGAAATGATCCATTAAAAACGTTAGGGAATAAACCGATACTAATAACACCTATGACTAGAATGAGCGGTGCTAAAAGCATGCCAATCGGTGCCTCATGCGGTTTCGTAGACAGTTTGTTCTTTTTCTTTCCAAACACACCAAAAAACAAATACATGGAATAAACAAATGTGAAAATACTGCCTAACACAGCCAAGTAAGGAATGGCACTTGCCAAAATGTCCGTTATTTCTAAGCTGCCAGTGTTTAATTTAATGCTTGCATCGAAAAATAGTTCTTTACTATAAAATCCATTTAAGAATGGCAAGGGTACCCCCGCCATGGAAAAAGTACCGAATAAAGCCAATGTAGCTGTTATTGGCATTAATGTGTATAAACCACCAAGTTTGCGTATGTCCCTAGTACCTGTTTCATGGTCGACAATACCGGCAACCATAAATAAACTACCCTTAAAAGTGGCGTGATTCAATATATGAAATACAGCCGCAAACACAGCTGCTTTCGTTCCAAAACCAAGCATCGCCATAATCATCCCTAATTGGCTGATTGTAGAGAATGCAAGTATTGCTTTTAGGTCTGTTTGTCGTACAGCCATATAAGAGCCCCAGCATAATGTAATGATACCGAATAAACTTACCGTAATAAAAAACCATTCATATGCCGAAAAGACAGGCGAGAAGCGTGCAACTAAATATATACCTGCTTTAACCATTGTTGCAGAATGGAGATAAGCACTTACCGGAGTAGGAGCTTCCATCGCATCAGGTAACCAAATATGAAATGGAAACTGGGCAGATTTAGTAAATGCACCCAATAAAATGAGAATAAGAATTAGCGGAAGGTAAGAACTGTTTAAAATTATATCCGTCTGTTCAATTATACCTTGGATGCTTGCAGTCCCTGTAATCACATATAAAATAATGAAACCGCCGAACATACTTAATCCGCCGGTGACGGTAATCATCATTGATTTTAATGCTCCATAGCGTGAACGTTCTTTAAAGTGCCAATAACCTATTAACAGAAATGAGGAGATCGAAGTTAACTCCCAAAAAGTATACAGTACAAAAAGGTTGTCTGATAATACGACACCAAGCATTGCAGCCATAAACATAAGTAAATAGACATAAAAATGTCCAAGCCGTTCTGATATATCCAAATAATAAACGGAATACAATACAACAAGCGAACCAATTCCACTGATTAATAATACAAACAATAAACTAAGTCCATCCAAATATAAGTCTATATTAATATTCAATGATGGAATCCAATTATATGTTTGTTTGTATACAGAGAAATCCTTCGCTAAAAATGATAAAAAATAAAGAAAAATAGCGAAAGGGATAAAAAATACGAACACACCTGTATGTATCTTATGCTTTAATTTGCTCAATTTTGGTATAAAAAAAGCAAAAAAAAGTGGTGCCAATACAGCATATATCATCTAGCTAGTTCCTCCTTGTTCTTAAACGCTCTCAATGTAGACATTTCAATAACGATACCAAAATATGTAAACGTTTTTATTAAGTGAAGCGCCTGTCCTTATAATTTTATAAATGTAAGTACACAATTAAGTATAAAGATTATCTCTGGAAAAATAAAGCCTTTTCCAGATTAAAGTAGCTTATATGAAAAGGTTTGAACAGTTCATCTAATCAGAATAGTCAGACCATATTCGTGTCAGGAAATTTTATGCAAGTAGAAAAATAGGTCAAAAAAATTATCCCCTGATATTACGGAGATAATGTTACACTGTTATTTTAATACGTAGATTTTATGCGATAAATTTCGTCTATGGATTTCATCTTCAATAATAGAGATGAAATCAAGATTAAGATCTAACTCGTTAGCCTTAAAGTAAGATTCCAATAACAATTCATCTGATAGACGTTTCATAATAAATGCTCCCCTTAACTAATTTTATAGTGTCTGGTTGTTAAATTTAGCATGTAAGAAAGTAAACAATCTAATGCATTAATAACGGTTATATCATTGCCATATGCTCAGACTTTGGCGATAAGTCACGTTTCTAGTCAGTGCATTGAAAATATTGTCGCTACGACAGACTTTTCTCAGTTGAGGTTATTAATAACTTATCATGATTGATAGAGTAAAAACAAGTGCATAGTTATCAACAGGAGGCTGTATATAACTTGTTAATACTTCCTGGATAAGCCTAGAAACAATTATCGAATAGGGGGTCGAAATGTTGATAAAGATATCCACAACTCTTGTGAATGGTGAAAAATGTCGAACACTTTTCAAAAATAGACAAATATATACAAAATAATATATTTCTTTATAATAGAGTACAGATATTATACGATGGACGTACATGGATAATAAATTTAACGCCATCAAGATATTTCGCAAATGGATAACTAGTTAAAAAAGACCTATATGAACATGGATGTGATGATTTGCTAAAGTTATTTTTGCCGAACGAACATGTGAAAAGTATATTTGATATTCAGCCGGATTACTTAAAGTTGTTAGGAATTAAAGGAGTTATTACAGACTTGGACAATACGTTGGTCGCTTGGGATGTTGCGAATGCGACACAAGAAGTAATCAGATGGTTGGAGTTAATGAGGGAGCACGATATTAAAGTTACGATTATATCAAATAATAAAGAAGAGCGCGTCACGCTCTTTTCCGAACCACTGCATACACCATTTGTATTTGATGCCAAGAAACCATTATCGAAAGCATTCAAAAAAGGTGCCAAACAGATGGGATTAAAAAAAGAAGAAGTTGTAGTTATTGGAGACCAACTATTAACCGATGTTCTAGGTGGTAATTTTGCAGGATTTTATACTATATTAGTTGTGCCAATCGTAGAAACAGACGCAAAAATAACACGATTTAATAGGAAAATTGAAAGAAGAGTATTAACCTATATGCGCAAAAAGGGTAAAATAAGCTGGGAGGAATAGCAAGTGGACTATACCATTTATTGTCAAGGATGTGGCGCAGCGATTCAGACGGACAACCCGGATGCAGTCGGATACATGCCAAAAACATCATCAAAAAGTGAAAATATATTATGTCAACGTTGTTTTCGGTTAAAACATTACAATGAGGTACAGGAAGTGGAAATGACAGACGACGATTTTCTGAGTATGGTCAGTCACATTCGTGATAAAGAAGGACTTATTATACATATTATTGATATCTTTGATACAGAAGGAAGTTTACTTAAAAGTTTGCCGCGGATAACAGGCAATAATCCTATTTTATTAGTTGGAAACAAAATGGACCTACTTCCAAAGTCAACTAACAAACGTAAGCTCGTTCATTGGATCCGATCATTAGCTAAAGATGCTGGGCTAGATGTGGCGGATGTATATTTAATTTCTGCAGAAAAAGGGCACGGTTTAGAAGAATTGGCATTTCAAATAGAAGCATATCGAAACAAGAAAGATGTTTACGTTGTTGGTGTAACCAATGCAGGTAAATCAACTTTTATTAATCGATTGATTAAACGATCTACCGGAGAAAAAGATGTGATTACGACCTCCTATTTTCCGGGGACGACTTTAGGATTTATTAAAATTCCATTGGACAGGACAACATCTCTTATAGATACACCAGGCATTGTTAATAAAAGGCAAATGGCACATTACGTGTCGGATCATGATTTAAAGCTTATCACACCAAAAAATGAAATTAAGTCACGAACGTATCAGCTGGACAGTGGCCAAACGCTATTTTTTGGCGGGTTAGCTAGGTTTGAATTTATAAAAGGAGAGAAACAATCATTTGTATGCTATTTCTCAAACCGTATTCCCATTCATCGTACAAAGCTGGAAAATGCGAATAATTTATTCGAAAAACAGGTTGGCGAATTACTTTCTCCGCCTTCGAAGGAAACATTGAAGTTATTACCAGACATGGAAGAAAGTACGTATAAAATAAAAGAAGACAACATCGACGTAGTATTTCCGGGATTAGGGTGGATCAGTATAAAAAAGGGCAATGCAACGATTCGTGTATATAGTCCGAAAGGCGTTTCAGTTTCATTAAGAAAATCATTTATGTAAAAATGCGTGTTCAAAAGGAGGATAAAAAGCGCGAAGATATTCAAGGCGGCGATGCTTTGAGTACCGGGATTGTACAGGAGGTACTGACTTCTACGTTGGCTAAAGGACGTAGGCGGTTTTAGTAGAAGTTTCCCCTTCGCAAGCAATGAAGATCAAACCTCTAAAAGGAGATGAAATGATGCACTATAAATTAGGTTTAATCGGGTATCCCATTCAACATTCTTTGTCTCCATGGATTCATGAACAGTTTTTCAAAATTGCAAAACTGTCTGGTTCTTATCGTATTATGGAAATAGAGCCAAATGCATCTTTTTCGGAAGAACTGGAACAAATGCGAGAAGAGGGAATAAATGGTTTTAATGTAACGGTTCCATATAAAGAAAAAATTATTCCTTATTTGGACAAAGTTGACGAAAATGCCAAATTAATGGGTGCTGTCAATACAGTCGTCAAGGAGAATGGAGCTTGGATCGGATACAATACAGATGGAGATGGGTATGTCCGGTCGTTGGAAAGTAATTTTCCACAGCTGTTTACAGACAAAACTGCAAATGTATTATTGGTTGGAGCAGGTGGAGCGGCACGGGGGATTTATTATGCCTTAATTAAAGCAGGATTTAGCCAGATAGACATTGCAAACCGAACGAAGGAATCGGCTGAAAATATAAAGCAGTTGAATAATGGTAAGATTAATACATGTATCCTTACACTTAAAGAAGCAGAAAATATGTTAAGCAAGTATGATGTTATTATTCAAACAACTTCTGTCGGAATGAAACCACATTCGGATAAGTCCATTATTCAACTTAACAATTTGAAAACTGGCAGTATTGTCAGTGACATTGTATATCAACCATTACAGACGGAATTTCTGAAACAAGCTCAAGAGCATGATGCATCTATCCATTATGGACATACAATGCTGTTATTTCAGGCACAGGCGGCATTTGAAATATGGACTGGAACGAAGGCAGAAACAGGAACAATGGATGAAGAATTAATAAACATATTGCAAGGAGATGAGTGAATGGCTTTGACAGGAAAGCAAAAAAGGTTCTTAAGGTCTAAAGCAAATACATTAAAGCCAATTTTTCAAGTTGGTAAAACAGGGGTAAATGATAACATGATTAAGCAAATAGAAGAAGCACTGGAAAAACGTGAGCTGATTAAAGTTAGCATTTTACAGAACTGTCTGGAAGATAAGGATGAAGTAGCAGATAGCTTGGCGGAAGGTACAGGAGCGGAAATAGTTCAAATCATTGGTAACAACGTTGTATTATACAAAGAGTCACAAGAAAATAAGCAACTGGAACTTCCAAACTAAATCATATTGGAACAAAGGGGGGACAATGATGCAGATAGGCATTTTGGGTGGAACTTTTGATCCTCCGCACATGGGCCATTTAATCATTGCAGAAGAAGTAAAGAATGCGCTCCAATTAGATGAAATCTGGTTCATACCATCCTATGATCCACCTCATAAAAACAAAGCAATGATAGATGCGAACCATCGTATTAACATGCTACAATTAGCAATACAGGGAAATGACCATTTTAAGTTAAACACATTGGAAATTGATCGATCTGGAATATCTTATACGGTCGATACGATAAAAGAATTAAAAGAGGAGTATCCGGGTTACACTTTTTATTTTATTATCGGAGCAGATATGGTTGAATATTTACCAAAGTGGAAACATGTGGATGAACTAGTTAAATTGATGAATTTTGTAGGAGTTGAGCGCCCAGGTTTTCAAGTGGAGACAAGTTACCCATTACTTGAAGTGGATATACCAGTTTTTGATATATCCTCATCTTTCATTAGAGAGAGGTTGCGCAACAACCAAACGGTCACTTACTTAATACCCGAACGCGTGAATACTTACATAAAAGAGAGGCGATTATATGAAGAAAGCTGATATTATTTCACGTATAAAACCTCAAATGACAAATGAACGATTTAATCATACGCTTCGGGTAGCAAGAACCGCGAATGAGTTGGCTCATATTTATGATGCATGCGCACATAAAGTAGAACTCGCTGCCCTTTTTCATGACTATGCGAAATGTTGGGAAACGACTACATTAAAAAATTACATAAAAGAGAATCATCTGCCCATTCGCTTATTGGATTACCATAAGGAATTATGGCATGGTCCAATTGCTGCACACTTAATACAGCACAATTTTAATATTGAGGATGAAGATATTTTAAATGCTATTCGCTACCATACAACAGGCAGGGCACATATGAGCAATTTAGAACTCGTATTATTTGTAGCTGATTATATTGAGCCGGGAAGACATTTTCCCGGAGTAGAAGAAGTTCGGGAGGCAGCTTTAAAAGATTTACGATATTCGGCCTGGCTTGTTGTTCGGAATACGATTGAATTTTTGTTCAAAAACAAAGCAACTATTTATCCGGATACATTTTATGCATATAATGATTTAACGAAAAAGATGGGAGAAATGTAATACATGGAAATAACTGATATTGTACAACTAATTGCTGAAGCGAGTGATGATCGTAAAGCAGAAAACATTGTTGCCTTAAATATGGAAGAGTTATCTTCAATAGCGGATTATTTTGTTATCTGTCACGGGAATAATGAACGCCAGGTACAGGCAATTGCAAGGTCTGTTCAGAATGCATTAGAAAAAGAGGACATCCGTGTGTATCGTCTGGAAGGGTTTGAGCAGGCACGGTGGGTTCTAGTTGATACGGGAGATATTGTTTGTCACATTTTCCATAAAGAGGAACGTCATTACTACAACTTGGAACGGCTATGGGGAGATGCAGCACGCGTTGAACTGAATATACACGGGGACCAGAGATTACGAAATGACTTATCATGAGATGGCGTCCCTCTATGACCAATTAATGGCTCATGTCCCTTACAGTCGTTGGACTACATTTACAAAAGAAATCATAGAAAAGTCCGGTAAAAAAGTGCAAACCATTGCAGATCTCGGTTGCGGTACAGGGTCTATCACAACCGCACTTGCAAAAGAAGGCTTTAAAATGACAGGCATTGATGCCTCCGGTGATATGTTGACGTATGCGGAGCAAAAAGCAAGTGTTAACAACGTTTCCATTGACTGGATAATGCAGGATTTACGTGATTTACAGGGGCTTTCCAATTTGGATGCTGCTGTAAGCTATTGTGATGTAATCAATTATGTAACGTCGGAAGCAGAGTTACGAAAAACTTTTCTTCATATTAATCATTCACTGAAGCCAGGTGGCTTATTTATATTTGATGTGCACGACTTGGAATATATTGAAAATTATTACATAGGAAGTACATTTGCGGATGTAGAGGAAGAAGTAAGCTATATATGGTTTTGTTTGGAAGGTGAGGAACCGGGTGAAATGTTCCATGAATTAACTTTTTTTCGTAAAGTGAATGGAGTATATGAACGGTTCGACGAAATACACCATCAAAAAACCTATCCTATTTCATTTTATATACAATTATTAGAGGAAAGCGGATTTACAAATATTAATTTTTATAGAGATTTTGCAGTGAAATCGAAACAACAAGAGGATCAAACAGAAAGAATTTTCTTTTCAGCTGAAAAAAGATTGGGATAATTCGATTTTCCCGATCTTTTTCTCATAGGCAGGATTAGTAGCAATCAGTATGGAAGTAAGGTTATAGCCCTTCTTTAAACCCTCAAAACGACACTTCATGTCTGATTTTTCCGATTCGAGATTAATCATAAAATAGAAAGGGAGTGATACTATACCGTGTTTGAAGCAATTAAGAAGTATGCGGTTCTCATTATCGGTGCCATCGTTATCGGAATTATCTTTTTTATTACAAATGACAAAAAAACAGATATTCAGGACAGAGACGATCAAGCAGATATCATTTTTTCTGATGAAAAACAAATAGTAGAACTTGAAACGGCGGTCGATACAGATCATGTTATTCTCGTCGATATAAAAGGTGAAGTTGAACAACCAGGGGTATATGAGCTTCGTTCAGGTGATCGGGTGAATGATGCCATTAAACTTGCTGACGGGTTTACTTCAAATGCAGATGAAACAAGTGTAAATCTTGCTCAGAAAGTTCAAGATGAAATGGTTATATTTGTAAACAAAGAAGGTGAAAATCATGGCGCTACAAGCGTGTTTAATGAACAGGATAAAAAAGTGAAAATTAATATCGCGTCAGAAGCGGATATTGTAACATTAAATGGAATTGGACAAGCTAAAGCACAGGCAATTATAAAACATCGTGAAGAACAAGGTTTATTTAGCTCTGAGGAAGATTTACTCGAGGTTTCCGGTATTGGAGAAAAAACATTAGAAAACATACGTGATGACATCGAAATTCCATAGGTATTGACGAAACATACGGAATATCTATACACTGATTAAAAAGACAAAGGAGCATATCCGATGGAACGAATCTCTTGGGGACAATATTTTATGGCACAAAGTTATCTTGCTGCTTTGCGAAGCACGTGTACACGATTGAATGTCGGCGCTATTATTGTGCGTGACAATCGAATCATTGCGAGTGGGTACAATGGAAGTGTTTCCGATGGCACACATTGTATTGACCACGGATGTTACATGGTCGATGGACACTGCGTCAGAACAGTACATGCAGAGGCAAATGCTTTATTGCAATGTGCACGATTTGGCGTTTCTACAGAAAAAACAGATATATATGTGACACACTATCCTTGCCTTCAATGTTGCAAAATGATTATACAAAGTGGTGTTTCTAACGTTTTTTATGCAGTCGACTACCGTAATCATGATTATGCAATAGATTTATTTAAAGAAGCAGGTATACATACACAAAAAGTGGAACTAGAAGATGTGCACATTGCCACGAACTTATAAAAATCCTGCATTTAAGAACTTTGAAGATAGGTGAGGCACATACATGAAAGGATATTGGCATTTTACAGCATTTGCAGTCGTATGCAGCATTTTGACCGTACGGTTTCAGACTAACTGGTTTGCAGTTATTTTGCTGCTATGGCTGTTTTATTTATATTATTTAAAACGGTTAAGGATAATACCGATTGTACTTTCGCTCATTATTTATCTTTTTTTCTCCTACTATATACCTTCGATCGATTCGACCACCCCCACTGAAAGTGATGCTTCTACTGAACAAGTATTAACCGGAAAAATTAAAAGTTCCATAACAACTTCAGCGAAACGAATAGCTTTTACGTTCAAAAGTGAACAAAACCAAAAATTACTTGCCGTTATTTTTCTTGAACAAGAAGAAAGTTCAAAAGGAATAAACGATCTTAAGCACGGTGCAACTTGCACGATCAGGGGTGAGTTAGTTAGTCCAGAACCGGCAACCAATCCAGGGCAATTCGATTATCAAACTTATTTAAAGCAACAAGGGATTATACAGCAATTCATTATTGAAGAAATTGATCATATGGTATGCTCTGGTTCATCGGTGCTTCATTATGTATATACGGTACGTTCTGCCTTAATGGAACATGTAGAAGAAATTGCGAGTCCTGAAACATCTGTATGGATAAAAGCATTGTTGTTTGGTGACCGTACTGACTTGGGCGATTATGTCACGGAATTGTTTAATCGTTGGAGTTTATCACATTTACTGGCAATTTCAGGTTTGCACATAGGTATAATTGTTGCGCTTTTGTATTTTTCGCTCGTTCAATTCAATTTAATGACGAAGGAAAAAGCGCAATGGGTTGTGTTAATATTTCTACCAATTTATTCTTTGTTGGCAGGTAGCCAGCCTTCCATTTTGCGGGCAAGTATGATGGTTGTGTTGGTCATCGTATTAAACAAGGTAAAAAGCCGGCACAGCCTAGGAGATATCGTTAGCATTGTGTTTTTAACATTCATTTTATCGGATAAGTACATCGTCTATCATATAGGATTTCAATTTTCATTTATGGTCACTTTTGGCTTGATTATTTCTAGGCAATGGATTGCAGATACGGACTCAAAATTATTTCAGCTTTTTCAAATTAGTTTCGTTTCGCAAATGATCATTTTTCCGCTTCAAGTTGCTTATTTCTCAGCATTCCACCCCTTATCCATTTTATTAAATGTACTTGTCGTCCCTTATTTCACCTTATTCGTTATTCCATATTTGTTTTTCCTCTTATTTATTTCTCTATTCCCATCTTTCGCTTTTTATTTTTTTGAATCGTTATTTATACAGATTCACGATACATTTTTATTTGCTCTAGAAGTAGTAGACGAAGCTGCATACTATCCATTTATGATAGGTAAATATCCATTTATATTTGGAGCACTTTACATGCTGTTGTTTGCTCTATGCATGAACCACTTGCAATTAAAACGACTGAAGTATGCTTTTTATTATGGTGGGTCCGTTGTTTTTTTAATTGTCTGGCTTGCCGTCCGTCCTTATTTTTCTCCGACTGGTATAGTAACTATGCTTGATATTGGACAGGGTGATGCATATATTGTGGAGCTGCCATATCGAAAAGGTGTGTTTTTAATTGATGCCGGTGCTGAATTTTCATTTACTGATTACAAACCGACGAAAACTGTATATGAGCAAATAATAAAGGCATATTTACATTCGAGAGGTATACATAAAATTGATGCTATTTTTTTGAGTCATGAGGATTTGGATCATGATGGAAGTGTGTCGTATATTGTAAATGATATGGATGTGAAGGAAATATTTATTAGTGAATTTTACGAAATGGATGAAGATAAAATACAGGACCTGCAAAAGAACAATGTTGCTGTAAAGCGCGTTGCTTATAATGAGAATGTCACCATTTCTGGACAAACTTTTTATTTTTTATCCCCATTAAAAGATAATGAGTCAAGTAATGAAAACTCACTCATCATTTACACATCGTTTGAAGGGATTGACTGGCTGTTTACCGGTGATGCGGGTAAGGAAACCGAGCAGGAGATAATTACTTTTTACGACCAACTTACTATTGACGTGTTAAAAGTAGGTCACCATGGGAGTAACACCTCAACAGATCCAAGTTTCATAAAAAAGGTAAAGCCGCAAGCAGCGCTCATATCAGTCGGGAAAAATAATCGGTATGGTCACCCAACAAATGAAGTAATACAGACGCTGGAAGACAGTAATATAACTATTTTTCGAACGGATAAACATGGTGCGGTTCAGTTTTTTTACAGAAATAACATTGGAACATTCCGTACGTATTTACCATAAGATAAATTAATGATATGGAGCACTTACACTATAAAAAGAGGCTGTTTTAATTAACGATTAACAGCCCCTTTTGTTTCAATATACATTATCAATGAATTTTTAAGATTAGCCCATATAACTAATGACTGCACCAATTGCAAACATGAAGACAAAGAAAAGAAATGAGAAACCAAAACCTTTTATGGAATCGACCACATCATTACCTTGAGATTGTGGGTCTTTTTCAAATTCGTTCATATCCATCCCTCCTATATCTTCTGTTAGTATAAATCACTTTTTAAAATAAATCTAGCCAAACAACAAATTGTAACAAAAATTTAGGATTCTCCAATTTTAGAAAGACTTTACAGCTATATGAAAGGGACATTCGGCAAAAGCTATAAGGGATCCCGTTTGAAAACAGTTCCCGGGACTGTTTTTTAAACGTTTATATAGATGACGGAGAGAAGTGACAAAAACATTTCTCTCCAAAATTTTACCTGCTATAATAGACAATATACCATAGCTATCGGAGTGGATCCTATGTTGTCTTTTGATGAGGCACGGCAAAGAATACAAAAAGAAAATTTTCCATCCGTCGTTCTTTTGTGCGGTGAAGAGGCTTATTTTATAACAAATATCAAACAGCATATCATAAATAGTATGTCGACTGAAAATCAAATTGAGACATCTGTTTACGATCTAAAGGAAACTTCCATTCAAGAAGTGATTGCTGACGCGGAAACTTATCCGTTTTTTAGTGATAAAAAAATAATTATTGCGGAAAATGCTGTTTTTTTACAAGCAAAGCAAGAAAAATTATTATTTGATCACGATTTAACCCGATTAGAACAGTATCTGACTAATCCTGTTGACTATACGATATTAATCCTTGTTGCACCATTTGAGAAGATGGACGAAAGAAAGCGAATTGTAAAGTCTATAAAAGCAAATGCCATGGCGGTGGCATGTCAACACGTTAAAGAACAAGAGGTTCATCAATGGATTAATAAGATGGCAAACCAACATAAGATTTCAATAGATAAAGATGCCACAGATGTTATAGCGATGAATTTATCGACGGACTTATACCTTATAAAAAATGAAATCACCAAGCTTGCTTTGTATATTGGTGAAGGTGGAACCGTTACAAAAGATATCGTGGAAAACTTAATCGGTCATACAGTAAATCAATCATCATTAAAGCTTGCAGAAGCAGTAATGGATAGGAACTTACAAATGGCAATTCATATTTATAAAGATCTGGAGAAAATGAAAGAAGAGCCAATAGCGATACTTGCATTACTCGCTTACCAATTTAGAATGATTTTGCAGGTGAAAGTATTAAAATCAAAAGGTTATAATCAATTTAGGATGCAGAAACAGCTTAAAGCTCATCCGTATGTGATTAAAATTGCTTATAACCGGGATCAGCATTTTTCATCGGCAATGTTAAAAGAAATAATTAATAAATTAACAACCGCGGATGCTGCTATTAAACAAGGGAAAATGGATAAAGGTATTGCTTTTGAACTGTTGCTGTACGATTTAACGCAAGCTGCTTCATGAAAATATAGCAGAAGAGTGAAATTACGTAAAAAAATATCGCAAAATAAAAACGATCCTTTCATGATGAGGATCGTTTTTTTCGTGTGCAATTAAGCACTCAGTTGGTTTATTTTGTTAGCAAGACGTGTTTTTTGACGATTTCCGTTGTTTTTATGAATAACGCCTTTTTGCATTGCTTTATCTATTTTACTTACTACAGTATTATATGCGGCTTTTGCATTATCAACATCTTTTGCCTGAATTAAATGTTCAAGACGCTTAATATGTGTACGCATGTCGGATTTAAACGACTGGTTTAATGCATGTTTTTTCTCGTTAACTCGCACACGCTTAATTGCTGATTTTAAATTTGCCATGTATTTCCACCTCCTAATAGATCAAATAATTGTCAAATAGTAAACTGGATATCCAGATTAACTCGAAAATAAAACACTAGTCAATTCTTCCGATTTGCTATCTCTATTCCCAATTATCAAGAACAAGAAATATTTTACCAAAAGAATCTCTTTATTTCAACTGTATTATTTCAAGTACATGTTTTTATGTATTTTGTATACGATATAACCATATAAGTGTGTTTTCTAAAACAATGGATAAAAAGCGCGAAATTCAAGCCGCTAAAGTTTTGAATACCGGGCTTGTGAAGGGTCACTGACTTCTATGTTTTCACATAATATGGGGATCTTAGTAGAAGTTCTGCTATAGCCACAGGATAGGTGATTGACACATTTTTATGGACGAAATCGTAATTACAATCCCCGGATGTGTCAGTACTAAGTCGAACTCCCTTTGTATCAAAGCGTTTTTTACCGGACTTTTGAACAAGCTCTATAAACGAATGAAAGGGTGTTACAGATGAATCACTCATTCCAGGAATTACAAGTAAGAACAGACCTGGCGATAGAAGCAAAAGACATGCATGTTGGTGACGAAAAAAAGAATGAACTCAGCGGGGTTACAGTTAAAGATCGGACGCTCCATAATATAAAAATTTCCTATGTAACAATTGATGAACAAGGAGCGGAAAAGCTCGGGAAAAAGCCCGGCTCCTATGTGACGATTTATGCTGATGGAGTTAAAAAGCGAGACACGAAAAAACAGCATGAAGCTGCAAATATTTTAGCAGATGAATTAAAGAATCTATTGAAACAAAATAACATTGGAAAAGATAGTAAAGGATTAGTCGTTGGATTAGGAAATTGGAATGTAACACCAGACGCGCTTGGGCCGATGTCGATTGAGAAAATTCTCGTTACAAATCACTTGTTTGAGTTAGAATATGAAACAGTTGCTGAAGGGTACCGAGCGGTTGCCGCCGTTACTCCCGGAGTCATGGGGGTCACAGGGATGGAAACAAGTGATATTATACATGGGATTGTCGAAAAATTTAATCCCGATTTCATCATAGCCGTTGATGCACTTGCTTCACGGTCAATTGAACGTATTAATGAAACGATTCAGCTGTCTGATTCCGGCATTCATCCAGGGTCGGGCGTAGCAAATAAACGGAAAGAATTAAGTGTCGAAACACTGGGAATACCGGTCATTGCGATTGGTGTTCCAACAGTCGTCGATGCTGTAACTATTACGAGTGATACAATCGATTTTTTACTGAAACATGTGGGTAGAGAGTGGAAAGATAAAGATAAACCATCAAAAGCGCTTGCACCGGCAAGTATGACCTTTGGTACAAAAACATTTCAAGAGTCTGATTTACCGGATGCCGAAAAAAGAAATACCTTTCTTGGGCTTGTAGGAAATTTGTCTGAAGGTGAAAAAAGAAAGTTGATTTCCGAAGTATTGACTCCAATTGGACATAACTTGATGGTAACCCCTAAGGAAGTAGATGGTTTTATGATAGACATGGCAACTGTGCTGGCAAGCGGAATCAATGCAGCGTTGCATGAGAATGTTAATACAGATAATTTTGCGTCTTATACACGATAACAAAAGTATGCTCTATTAAATCACATAAGAAATTAAAAGATTATGTTCTATCTTCTCCTTTTGCCTCATAGAGTTAACTATGAGAGCAGATCGATTGTGGGGAGGATGGAACATTGTTTTTTAAAAATGGTAAACACCTTTTAAATCCTTTATTTAAAAAAGGTGGGGGATTGTATTTAATAAGTGTCATTATATTAATTGTGTTTATAGGTATGCTAACAACTATTAAACCTGCATATCGATTCTCTTCCCAAACAATTACTACATGGACAAGTGATGTGGACAGTTCCACTTTTTTATATTTGCTTGGATTGGAAAACCGCATTTTTAAAAATGCATTTCCAGAAGACAAAGCAGTGCCCAAATTGTCTACGGCACTTTTCCAAGTTGTAACAAATATAAAATCAGGCGATACAAGAAGTTTGCTTACACATGTTATTCCCGGTTTTTCTTCATTTGAAAATCGGATAATTGTTGCTGGGGAAGGGACGAGTCATTCAAGTCTATCCTATGAGTCATCCCCTCCATTGGAAGAGGTTTTGAGAAATCGTGAAGCAGTCGCTGAAGAGCCCGATGAAAATATTAAGAAGCAGGACAATAATGGCTTAACGACAGGTGATAGAGAGGTTGTATTTATTTACAATACACATAATAGGGAATCATTTTTACCTCATTTACCAGAAGTTACAGACCCAAATAAGGCCCACCATAAAGAAGTGAACGTTTCGAAAGTGAGCGATCGTGTAGCAAAAACGCTTCGACAGAATGGCATAGGCACAAGTATGGACACAACGGATATTATGCAAGTTCTACAACAAAAGGGGCTGAAATATGGAAGTTCTTATGCAACCTCACGTCCTATTGTGGAAGAGGCGATGGCTACAAATAAAGATATTGAATATGTGTTTGATATTCATCGGGATAGTTTACGTAGAGAAAAAACAACGACAACAATTAACGGCAAGGAATATGCGCAAGTTTTATTTGTAATCGGTGCGGAATATGCAAGCTTTGAGAAAAATCTGGCTTTAGCTACAGAGATGCATTATAAAATTCAAGAAAAATACCCCGGATTGAGTAAAGCCGTAATTACGAAAGAAGGTGCTGGAACGAACGGTGTCTTTAATCAGGATTTATCCGAAAATGCTTTGCTGCTCGAAATAGGCGGTGTAGATAATAATTTGGAAGAGTTATATCGAACAGCTGATATCGTTGCAGAAACATTCAGTGAAATATATTGGAATGCAGAAAAGGTTGATGCAGAAGTGAAGGAGGAATAGAAATGGTCCGGGCATTTATTGTTATCCTGCTTTTTGCACTATTTTTTTTATCAGGAATGGTTTTTGGCATTGATCAAAATAAGCAGTCCGCAGATAAGAATGTGGAAGTAGTAGAGAAGGAAGAGGAATTAATGGATGATACCCCAATCATTGTGGAAGAGCTTGTTCCGGAACAAGCTGCCGTTATAACTGGACAAGAGCACTTTATTCAGAAGGTAGCATCTTTTTTAGAAAAGGGTGTTCGTGCATTTTATGAGTTAGTTGTCCATGTCATGTACCAGTTTACTAAGCTATTCTTTGAATAAATGATGATCGGTATTTGTAAGTGAAACATGTTTCTTAAAGAGATTATTACGTCTAACCTATTCTGTATTTCTGTATTTATTGAAACGAAGGTCTACTGTTGCTATAATCAATGCTAGCTAAAGATAAATAAATCTTTAGGAATCGATGCAGTTATAATCGTAGGAGTGAACAGCATATATGGCGAAAGTAGAAAGAAATGTGCGCAATTTTTCCATTATAGCACATATAGACCACGGCAAATCAACGTTAGCCGATCGAATTTTGGAAAATACAAAAGCATTAAGCGAACGAGAAATGAAAGAACAATTTTTAGATGGTATGGACCTAGAACGTGAACGAGGCATAACAATCAAACTAAATGCAGTTCAATTAAAATACGATCATAATAACGGCGAAGAATATACATTCCATTTGATTGATACCCCGGGACATGTTGATTTCACTTATGAAGTTTCTCGTAGCTTAGCAGCGTGCGAAGGCGCTATTCTCGTAGTAGACGCTGCCCAAGGAATAGAAGCCCAAACACTTGCCAATGTTTATTTAGCTTTGGACAATGAACTAGAAATTATTCCTGTAATTAATAAAATTGATCTTCCAAACGCGGATCCTGAACGGGTAACACAAGAACTGGTTGATGTTATTGGAATAGATCCGGATGATGTTATTTTAGCTTCAGCGAAGGCGAACATCGGTATCGAAGAGATTTTAGAAAGAATTGTAGAGGTTGTTCCACCGCCTACAGGTGATAAAAACAACCCACTTAAAGGATTAATTTTTGATTCGCTATACGATTCCTACCGCGGAGTAATTGCATATGTCTGTGTTAAAGATGGTTCTGTAAAAGTGGGCGACAAAGTACGTATGATGGCAAACGGTAAGGAATATGAAGTCCAAGAGTTAGGCGTCTTTACCCCAAGCCCAATAAAGAAAGATGCGCTGACTGTAGGAGATGTAGGCTACTTGACTGCAGCAATTAAGCAAGTTGGTGACACGCAAGTAGGGGATACAATCACATTGGCAAAAAATCCTGCTGAAAAACCGTTACCCGGTTACCGGAGGTTAAATCCAATGGTATTTTGTGGTTTATATCCGGTTGATTCAAAAAACTACAATGATTTGCGCGAAGCTTTGGAACGCCTTGAATTAAATGATTCCTCCTTGCAATATGAGCCTGAGACATCACAAGCACTCGGCTTTGGTTTTCGTAGCGGATTTCTGGGCTTATTGCATATGGAAATCATCCAGGAAAGAATTGAGCGCGAGTATAATATTGATTTAATAACAACAGCACCAAGTGTTATTTATGAAGTAGAAAAAACAGATGGAGAAAAACTAAACGTAGATAATCCGTCCTTGATGCCTGATCCACAAGTGATTAGTGAAATACGGGAACCGTTTGTAAAAGCAACAGTTATGGTCCCAAATGATTATGTAGGTACAGTTATGGAGCTTTGCCAAAAAAAGCGCGGGCAATTTATTGATATGCAATATTTGGATGATATTCGTGTTAACGTAATTTATGAGATACCATTGTCCGAAATTGTTTATGATTTCTTTGATCAATTAAAGTCACAAACAAAAGGGTATGCTTCACTGGATTATGAATTTATCGGTAACAGAGTCTCCAATCTTGTGAAAATGGATATATTATTAAACTCAGAGCCGATAGATGCCCTTTCGATCATTGTCCACAAGGATTTTGCTTATATGAGAGGGAAGCAAATTGTAGAAAAATTAAAGGATTTAATTCCGAGACAGCAGTTTGAAGTACCTGTTCAAGCGGCAATTGGAAATCAGATTCAGGCACGCTCGACGATTAAGGCAGTACGAAAAGACGTAACTGCCAAACTATATGGCGGTGACGTGACGAGAAAACGAAAACTTCTAGAAAAGCAAAAAGAGGGTAAGAAACGAATGAAAATGGTTGGTTCTGTTGAAGTACCTCAAGAAGCTTTTATGGCTGTCTTGCAGTTAGGTGATGACTAAACTAAATCAATGAGCAAATGAAAAAATTATTTAGTAAACATTTACTAAATAATTTTTTCAATTTATAGACCTTGAATTCATTCGTTGTTATTTCATTCCTAATGAAAACATCCTAAGGAAAAACACTACTAAACGGCTAATGTATGATGAAAAGAAATATTATAAAAACACATTATTATATTTTTGAAGCATCCATATTGACAAAAAAATGATGTTTTGATAATTTATAAATAGCATTAGCACTCGTGGTAATAGAGTGCTAACAGAGGTGATCATCATGTTAACAGAAAGGCAGTTACTAATATTACAAACAATAATTGATGACTTCATCGAATCCGCTCAGCCGGTTGGCTCACGTGTAATTTCCAAAAAGGAAAATATAACCTTTAGTGCAGCTACCATACGAAATGTTATGGCTGATCTGGAAGATATGGAATTACTGGAGAAAACCCATTCCTCATCGGGAAGAGTCCCGTCGGAAAAGGGATATCGCTATTATGTAGATCATGTCATTGGCCCTTCTATTCATTTTCAAGAAGTTGACGTTATTAAACATATGATACAAGATGGTTTTTTTGAGTTTGAGCAAATTGTACAAATGTCCGCTCAAGTACTATCTGATTTAACAAATTATACGTCAATCATACTTGGTCCGGAAGTAAATGAAACAAAGTTAAAACAGATTCAATTAGTTCCACTATCTGTTCAGACTGCTGTAGCAATATTGGTAACAAATACTGGCCATGTAGAACATCGCTCCTTTACCATCCCAGAAGGGGTAAGTACGGCTGATCTGGAAAAAATGGTCAATATTTTAAATGAACGGTTGTATGAAGTTCCGATTGTGCAATTATCGAATCGATTGAATACCGAAATTCATCTGTTAATGAAAAAGTACATCAGAAACTCGGAACAATTATTCGATTATTTGAAAGTGGTGCTTTCTCACGATGACTCTGTGAAATTGTACATTGGCGGAAAATCAAACATGTTAATACAACCGGAATTTCAAAATGTTGATAAAGTTCATTCTTTTTATTCCATGTTGGAAAATGAAGAGGCGATTGCTAATTTGTTAAAAAATAAACATAACGGCTTAAACGTTTCTATCGGTAATGAAAATAAGGTAGAGGCAATTAAAAATTTTAGCTTGATTACTGCAAATTATCAATTAGGAAATAAACAAGGAGGAACCATCGGTCTCATAGGACCAACGAGAATGGAGTATAAAAAAGTGATTACATTACTAAATGCTCTATCAAGTGAGATGACGGATGCGTTGTATATTTGGTATAAAAACAACCAATAAGTACCTTAATATTGATGCTAAATCCGTAAAAATGCAATTTGTTTATTTCGATGACAATTCATGATAGAGTGTACAATGGTTATTTAAATGGGAGGTGCTATAGTGGGAGATCAGGATAAGGAAACGATTGTTTCAGACGAAGAAGAAACAATTGAAAAAATCGAACCAGAAGATATAGAAGTTGAACATAGTGATAATAACGAAAATGATCACGCAGAAGAACTCGCTGAACTTCGTAAAGAACTTGAGAGCTTGCGCGAAGAAAAAGAAGCTGCGCTTGAGCGATCGCTTCGATTGCAAGCTGAATACGAAAACTTTAAAAAACGTACTGAAAAAGAAAAGTCAGCAGCCCAAAAATATAAATCACAAGATTTAGCGAACGAGTTACTTCCTGCACTTGATAATTTTGAACGTGCATTAAAAGTAGAAGTTAATGATGACAATCGTAATTTAATTGAAGGCATTACAATGGTCTACAGCCAGCTTGAAGAAGCATTAAAAGCACAAGGTATTGAAAAAATGGAAACATTGAATGAACAATTTGACCCTAATTTGCACCATGCAGTGATGCAAGTTGAAGATGAAGAAAAAGATTCAAATACAATTGTAGAAGAATTACAAGCAGGGTATATGCTAAAAGATCGTGTTATCAGACCAGCAATGGTTAAAGTAAATAAATAATTTGTCTTTGTAGTAAAGGAGAATGTCGTTATGAGTAAAATTATTGGAATTGACTTAGGTACAACAAATTCATGCGTTTCTGTAATGGAAGGTGGAGAAGCTGTTGTAATTCCGAACCCGGAAGGAAATCGAACATCCCCTTCTGTTGTTGCATTTAAAAATGGAGAACGCCAAGTTGGTGAAGTAGCAAAAAGACAGGCAATTACAAACCCGGATACAATCCAATCAGTTAAGCGTCATATGGGTACAGAATATAAAGTGACGATTGATGGAAAAGAATACACACCTCAAGAAGTGTCCGCAATTATTCTTCAGCATATTAAATCATATGCAGAGGATTACATCGGCGAAAAAGTAGAAAAAGCAGTTATTACAGTACCTGCATATTTTAATGATGCAGAGCGTCAAGCAACAAGAGACGCTGGTATTATAGCTGGTTTAGAAGTAGAGCGTATCATTAATGAGCCTACTGCAGCTGCTTTGGCTTATGGTATTGATAAAGAAGATCAGGACCAGACAATACTTGTTTACGACTTGGGTGGCGGAACATTTGATGTTTCTATTCTTGATATTGGTGATGGAACATTCGAAGTTATTTCAACTGCCGGTGATAACCGCTTAGGTGGGGATGACTTTGACGAAGTGGTCATTGATTATATGGTGCAGGAATTTAGAAAAGAAAACGGAATTGACTTATCCAAGGATAAAATGGCTACACAGCGTTTAAAAGACGCGGCTGAAAAAGCCAAAAAGGATTTATCCGGTGTTTCTCAAACACAGATTTCTTTGCCGTTTATTACTGCAGGTGATGCAGGACCATTACACATGGAAATGACCTTAACTCGAGCAAAGTTTGAAGAATTAAGTTCTGATCTTGTAGAACGTACAATGACGCCTGTACGCAAAGCTCTTTCTGACGCTGATCTTTCAGCTAGTGAAATCGATAAGGTTATTCTCGTTGGTGGATCCACACGTATTCCAGCTGTACAGGAAGCAATCAAAAAGGAAACAGGTAAGGATCCTTCTAAAGGAGTTAATCCTGATGAAGTAGTAGCGCTAGGTGCAGCAATTCAAGGCGGTGTACTACAAGGGGATGTAAAAGACGTATTATTGCTTGATGTTACGCCACTTTCGTTAGGTATCGAAACAATGGGTGGAGTTACAACGAAGTTAATAGAACGTAATACAACAATCCCGACAAGTGAATCTCAAGTATTTTCAACGGCTGCCGATAATCAGACAGCTGTGGATATTCATGTATTGCAAGGGGAGCGTGAAATGGCCGCTGATAACAAAACGCTCGGTCGTTTCCAATTGACGGATATTCCACCTGCACCACGTGGAGTCCCACAAATAGAAGTGTCTTTTGATATCGATGCTAACGGTATTGTAAATGTTCGTGCAAAAGATTTAGGCACAAACAAAGAGCAATCCATAACTATTAAATCATCATCCGGTCTTTCCGATGACGAGATTGACAGTATGGTTAAAGATGCAGAAGAAAATGCAGAGGCCGATAAAAAGCGTCGCGAAGAAATTGATTTGCGAAATGAGGCAGACCAGCTAATATTTACAACAGATAAAACAATAAAGGATTTGGAAGACAAGGTTTCCGATGACGAAAAGAAACAAGCTGAAGATGCGAAAGAAGCATTGAAAGAAGCGATCGAATCGGACGATATGGAAGAAATTAAGGCGAAAAAAGAAGCTTTAGAAGAGCAAGTACAACAATTATCTGTTAAACTTTACGAGCAAATGGCTCAAGAGTCTCAAGCAGAACAGGGCGGAGAAGCTTCCGGTGAAGCAGAAGATGTCGTTGACGCAGATTACAAAGAAGTAAATGAAGACGATAATCAATCTGAAGACAACAAAAAAGATGAAGAAAAATAAAGAATAAATTGATAAAGTCAAAGTCGGGATTTTCTTGGCTTTGACTTTTTTCTGATATTTAATCAGCTTTATAATCTTCGTTAAGGGCCGTTTGCGTTTCATGCGGGAAAAATGATAAGATTAAACTTATGCAATCAGAGTGTGTTGGGAGAGTGATGAAAACGTGAGTAAAAGAGACTATTACGATGTCCTTGGTATAAATAAAAATTCATCAAAAGAAGAAATTAGAAAAGCATATAGAAAATTGGCAAGGAAATATCATCCGGATGTAAATAAAGAAGCTGATGCAGAAGAAAAATTTAAAGAAGCTAAAGAAGCTTACGAAGTGCTTGGAAACGAACAGAAACGTGCTCAATATGATCAGTTTGGGCACGCTGCAACAGACGGTCAAGGCTTCGGTGCTGGTGCTTCAGACTTTTCCGGATTTGGCGATATTTTCGATATGTTCTTCGGTGGGGGACAGCGCCAGGATCCTAATGCTCCACGACAAGGAGCTGATTTACAATATACCATGGTGCTGGATTTTGAAGAGGCCATCTTTGGAAAAGAAGCGGAAGTCAGCATACCAAAAGAAGAAGATTGTGATACGTGTAACGGTTCAGGAGCAAAACCAGGCACAAAACCAAAAACGTGCTCTTACTGTAAAGGTACAGGGCAATTAAACACGGAGCAAAATACACCATTCGGAAGAGTTGTAAACCGAAGAGTCTGTCATCATTGTCAAGGTAGCGGTAAAATCATACCGGAAAAATGTTCTACATGTGGTGGTTCCGGAAAAGTTAAAAAGCATACAAAAGTAAAAATATCGATTCCTGCGGGGATTGATGAAGGGCAGCAAATTCGGGTTTCTGGACGAGGCGATGCCGGAATTAATGGTGGTCCACCAGGAGATTTGTTTGTTGTTATCCAAATTAAAAGCCATGATTTCTTTGTACGGGAAGGCGACAATATATATTGTGAACTCCCTGTCACATTTACGCAAGCAGCCCTTGGTGATGAAATAGAAGTTCCTACCGTACATGGCAAAGTATCGATAAAAGTACCTGCTGGGACACAAACAGGAAGAACATTCCGTTTGAAAGGAAAAGGTGTACCTAATGTTCGTGGATACGGACATGGTGATCAGCACATTCAAATTAGAGTCGTGACTCCTACGAAATTAACGAGCAGACAAAAAGAACTTTTGTCGGAGTTTAACGAAATCAGTGAAAATGACCCAGTTGTTGAACAGGATGATTCCATTTTTCAACGTTTTAAAAAAGCGTTTAAAGGTGATTATTAAAGTATCTTCATTTATCGGCTGCTTTAGATTGTTGCATAAAGAAAAACCTACTTCTCACAACTATATTACGAGAATCTAAATAATAATAGAGGAAGTGGCATTATTGAAATGGGTAGAAGTTAATATTCATACTACAAATGAAGCAATTGAACCCATTTCCAATTTATTAAATGAAGTGGGAGCAAATGGCACGATCACTGAGGATCCAGCTGACTTAACAAAAGAAAAATCCTATTTTTTTGGGGAAATGTATGATCTTGATCCGAATGATTATCCTAAAGAAGGTGTATTGATCAAAGCTTACTTTCATGACAATGATCTGCTTCAATTTAAATTAACAAAAATAAAGCAGTATATGACAGAGTTGGAGCAGATTGGTTTTCAGCTCAGACCAAAAACAATTACGATAAACAAGGTTGAAGAAAGTGATTGGGAAAATGAGTGGAAAAAATATTACAAGCCAGTCAAAATTACAGACAACATAACGATTGTTCCTACGTGGGAACAATACACACCGGCATCTAATGAAGAAAAAGTTATTGAGCTTGATCCGGGTATGGCTTTTGGAACAGGAACACATCCGACAACAATATTAAGTGCGCAAGCTCTCGAAAAGTATGTTCACAAAACCAATCTCGTTTTGGATGTCGGTTGCGGTTCAGGTATATTAAGCATTGTTGCTGCAGCTCTGGGAGCCGGACAGGTCTATGCATACGATCTCGATGAAGTTGCTGTCAGCAGTACGAGGATCAATGCGGATCTTAATTTTGTCAAAGATAAAATAATTTCCGAACAAAATGATTTGCTAAAGGGTATCGAAAAACAAGCTGATGTGATTGTTTCAAATATTTTAGCGGAAATTATTATGAAATTTACAGACGATGCATGGAATAACTTAAAGGCCGGGGGTTTATTTATTACTTCTGGTATTATATCTAGCAAACAACAAGATGTAAAAACACAATTGGAAAAAAGCGGCTTTCACATCATTGAAAAAAATGAATTAAATGGCTGGATTTCCTTTATTGCAAAAAAGTGAAGTAGGTGCATGGAAGTGCAACGGTATTTTATAAGTGATGAACATTGGCAAGATCAAACAGTCTATTTGACAGGTGATAACGCTCATCATGTGATGCGGGTAATGAGGAACGAGCCGGGGGATCGCATTATCTGTAATCATCCTGAAGGGGAAGCGGCAGTGTGTGAAATCGTTTCACTTGATAAGCAAACGATTCAAACAGCTATTTTAGAATGGCTGAAGGAATCCGCTGAGTTACCGGTAAAAGTAACAATTGCTCAAGGAATGCCTAAAGGAGATAAAATAGAACTGGTGCTCCAAAAAGGGACAGAACTTGGTGCTGGTGGTTTTATCCCATTTAAAACTGAGCGTACAGTTGTAAGCTGGGATGCAAAAAAAATAGAAAAAAAAATGCAGCGCTTTTCAAAAATAGTAAAAGAAGCAAGTGAACAAAGCCATCGTAATGTTGTGCCTTTTATTAAAAATCCCATGACATTGTTCGAACTAATTGAGGAAAGCAAAGACTATCATTTGAAAATAGTTGCTTATGAGGGTGAAGCAAAGACTTCTGAAAGCCATTTGCTAGCATCTGAACTCCAAAAGCTGGAATCGAATCATACGGTATTTGCATGCATTGGTCCGGAAGGCGGCTTTTCTGCAAAAGAAATAGCAGTTTTGAAATCTAACGGCTTTGTAGCTGTGAGGCTCGGTCCGCGAATACTGCGTACAGAAACAGCAGCGCTTTATTTATTATCGAGTATTTCATACCATTTTGAAGAAATGAGGTGTTAAGATGCCTAAAGTAGCTTTTCATACATTGGGGTGTAAAGTAAATCATTATGAAACAGAAGGTATTTGGCAAATGTTTATGGAAAACGGGTATGATCGCGTAGATTTTGATCGTCAGTCGGATGTTTATGTCATTAATACGTGTACAGTTACAAATACGGGAGATAAAAAGAGTCGCCAAGTTATTCGGCGGGCGGTTCGAAAAAATCCGGAAGCAATTGTTTGTGTCACAGGATGTTACGCCCAAACTTCTCCTGGTGAAATTATGGAGATACCTGGAGTTGATGTTGTCGTTGGTACGCAAAATCGCAAAAAAATGATCGAATATATTGAAGAACATCAAAAAACAAGAGAACCAATAAATGGTGTGACCAATATTATGAAAAATCGTGTATTTGAAGAAATGGATGTTCCTGAATTCACCGATCGAACAAGAGCTTCACTTAAAATACAGGAAGGATGCAACAATTTTTGCACGTTCTGCATCATTCCTTGGTCTCGTGGTTTACTAAGATCCAGAGAACCAGAGAATGTATTAAAACAAGCGCAACAGCTTGTTGATGCAGGCTACAAGGAAATCGTTCTTACCGGTATTCATACAGCAGGTTATGGTGAAGATATGGCAGACTATAATTTTGCTAGGCTGCTTCGGGATTTGGAAACGAAAGTAAAAGGATTGAAACGAATCCGAATCTCCTCCATTGAGGCAAGCCAAATAACAGATGAAGTAATCAATGTACTAGATAAATCGGAAAAAATTGTCCGTCATTTACATATTCCGTTGCAATCTGGATCAGATACCGTGTTAGACAGAATGAGACGAAAGTACACAAGTGCGTTTTATAAGCAAAAGATTGATAAAATCAAACGCGCTCTTCCCAGACTGGCAATAACTTCGGACGTTATTGTTGGTTTTCCCGGCGAGACGGATAAAGAATTCATGGAGACGTATAATTTTGTAAAAGAAATAGGTTATTCAGAGTTACACGTTTTTCCTTTTTCACGTCGAACGGGTACGCCTGCTGCAAGAATGAGTGATCAAGTGGACGAAACAGTGAAAAATGATCGAGTACAACGACTGATAGAACTTTCTGATCAATTGGCAAAAGTATACGCATCAACTTTTGATAAAGAAGTGCTGGAGGTTATACCTGAAGAGCAATCTGAAAAAAATTCCAATTTATTAATCGGCTATTCGGATAACTATTTAAAAATACAATTCCCGGGAACAACTGATTTAATTGGTAAAATTGTTAAAGTAAAATTAACTGAGCCCGGTTATCCGCTAAATGAAGGCACGTTCGTACGTGTAATGGATCCCTCCTCAGACATTCCTGTCACCAGTTTGTAGGAAGTATTTTCAAATTAATTTGTTGACCTTACACAGCGGTTATATTATAATTTTAATAGGCATTTCTTTAATCTAATGCCAACAGAATCTTGTGTTATACTCCGGAGGGAGGGAAACTAGTATGTCAAAAACAACTCGCATTCGCAAAAATGAGTCTCTTGAAGATGCTCTTCGTCGCTTTAAACGCAGTGTATCGAAAAGCGGTACTTTATCCGAATATCGTAAGCGTGAATACTATGAAAAACCAAGTGTACGACGCAAAAAGAAATCGGAAGCTGCACGAAAGCGTAAATAATAAAGAAGGTGCAAAGCATGACGGTTGCAGAACGTTTAAATGAAGATATGAAACAAGCAATGAGAGATAAAAATAAGGAAAAACTTAGTGTCATTCGAATGATAAAAGCTTCCCTGCAAAACGAATTAATTCGTACCGGTGAAGCTGAGTTATCCGAGGACGAAGAACTCTCCATTCTATCACGCGAGTTAAAGCAAAGAAAAGATTCTCTCCAGGAATTTGAATCAGCCGGACGTGATGATCTTGCACAAAAGCTTGAATTTGAAATCTCAATTGTCCAGCAATATTTGCCTAAGCAGTTAACAAGTGAAGAACTTGAACAAATAATCAAACAAACCATTACGGAAGTTAATGCTACTTCCAAAAAAGATATGGGAAGAGTAATGAGCGCGATTATGCCAAAGGTAAAAGGCAGGGCAGACGGTTCTTTAATCAATAAAATCGTACAGAAACATTTAAACTAATCCTTGAAGGTTCTTGCCGGCTTGTGCAAGAACCTTTTTAAGTAGGTCAGAAAGTATAAAATTTTGTGCATAGCTGTCTAGCTTAATCGCCCAGCCCCTCGAGGTCTTAAGCAATAACTCTTCGTGGCAATAACCGCCACTACGATTTCTAGCTTAAGCTTATTGGAGCTGACCAGGGCGCTTGCGCTTTTCTTAAAAGGTAAGAAAGTATAAGTTTTTGCGCATAGCTGTCTAGCTTAATCGCCCAGAAACTAGGCGACTTCCCGCAGCGCCTTACGATAAAGAAGACTTGCCGATTGGCTTTAGACAGAGGCTTTGTCGCCCTTATGCCCTTGGGTGAAAGTTATCATCGATTCGCACAGGTAAAGGAGGGCCAACTAAATACGCCCTTTGCGGGCAACGTTGGCATACCCCTTTTGCAGGGGCATGATTCCTTTATCTCAGTTGCTTCGGTCCAGTCGCTACGTTTCTAAGTGGGGCGCTTGCGCTTTTCTTAAGTTCAAGCTCTTTTACACCGAAAATGGGTTGAATGGTGATATCGCTTTATGTTTATGCTATCATTAAATTATTGCATCAAATCTACTGCTGCCTGGATAGAGGTGAATTATGATGTCCGGATTGAGAAATCGATGTTACATATTGATAGCCTTTTCATTACTTCTGTTAACTAGCCACGCTTCATTAAGCTTTGCTGAAGAGAAAAGTGATACGGGCGGGGAAGATAAGCTAGTATATATCATACCAATTGAAAATGAAGTAGAAAGAGGACTCGAAGCATTTCTACAGCGAACGACTGAAGAAGCAGAAGCTGCCGGAGCGAACCATATTATTTTTGAAATTGATACACCTGGCGGTAGAGTGGATTCTGCCGGACAAATTGGCAAATTAATGCAAAACTTGGATATACCAACAACATCTTACATCGTAAATGAAGCCTTGTCAGCTGGATCGTATTTAGCTTTAAATACGGATAATATCTATATGAGTCCACAAGCTACAATGGGAGCCAGTGGAGTTATTACACAAGATGGTACCGCTGCCGATAAAAAGGCACAGTCTGCTTGGATAGCTTCAATGAAGGGCGCTGCTGAATCGAAAGGACGTGATCCGGAATATGCAATAGCGATGGCAGATGCAGATAAAAATTTGCCAGAATATGGTGCACCAAAAGGTGAATTTTTAACATTAAGCCCGCAAGATGCAGTAGAAGTAAAGTATGCGAAAGGAATCGTCAATAATCGTGTCGAACTATTGTATGAATTGGGTCTATCCAATGCAACAATTGTTGAAACCGAAACAACACTAGCGGAAGAAGTTGCCCGCTTTGTAACAAGTCCGATCGTCATTCCAATTCTTTTGTCTGTTGCAAGTCTCGGGTTGATTGTCGAACTGTATTCCCCCGGTTTTGGTGTAGCTGGAACAATGGGCTTAATTTCTTTAGTATTGTTTTTTTATGGTCATATCATTGCAGGGCTTGCAGGAATGGAAGCGATTATTTTATTGGTACTTGGCATCATACTGATCATCTTGGAGTTTTTCGTGCCTGGAGGAATTATTGGCATCATTGGTGTCGGTGCTGTAATCGGATCTTTATTTTTATCCGGTTACGACCTTGGTCATATGTCAATGAGTATTGCTATTGCATTTATAGTGGCGATTATTGCGGCGGTAATTCTTTTCAAGTCAATCGGCTTGGAAAAAGGTATCTTCAGGCATATTATTTTAAGGGATCGAACTACTTCTGACCTGGGGTATGTATCTTCTATAGCGAGAACCGAGTTAATTGGTAAAACCGGAGTTGCAGTAACTCCATTAAGGCCCGCTGGTATTGCTGTTTTTGAAAACGAACGGCTTGATGTAGTAACAGAAGGTAACTTTATCGATGTGAATAAGAAAGTAAAAGTTGTAAAAACGGAAGGTATGAGAGTAGTTGTTAGAGAAATATAAAAATAAGTTGTATCAGGAGGAAAAAATATGGAATTAGATATCTTACCCATAATCATTATAGCAATTATCTTAATTGCACTAGCAGTTTTATTTACCTTTGTACCTGTTATGCTGTGGATTAGTGCACTTGCGGCAGGTGTAAAGGTTGGATTGTTTACATTAGTCGGGATGCGTCTTCGTCGAGTCATTCCATCAAGAGTCATTAACCCGTTAATCAAGGCTTATAAAGCAGGTCTTGATGTGAACACGAACCAATTAGAGAGTCACTACTTAGCTGGAGGAAATGTGGACCGAGTTGTTAATGCTCTAATAGCTGCCCATCGAGCTAATATCGACCTGCCGTTCGAACGTGGAGCAGCAATTGATCTTGCTGGCCGTAACGTACTTGAGGCTGTGCAAATGAGTGTTAACCCAAAAGTGATTGAAACACCTTTTATTGCGGGTATAGCAATGGACGGGATAGAAGTGAAAGCTTTGGCACGGATTACAGTGAGAGCGAATATTGATCGCCTCGTAGGTGGTGCAGGTGAAGAAACAGTTATTGCACGTGTAGGTGAAGGTGTTGTAAGTACGATCGGTAGTTCAAAAACACATAAGCAAGTGTTGGAAGACCCGGATTCAATTTCGCATACAGTACTGGCGAAAGGTCTTGATTCCGGTACTGCTTTTGAAATATTGTCGATTGATATAGCGGATGTTGATATTGGGAAAAACATCGGTGCTATTTTACAAACGGATCAAGCACAAGCCGATAAAAACATTGCCCAGGCAAAAGCGGAAGAGCGACGGGCAATGGCTGTTGCACAAGAACAAGAAATGTCCGCTCGAGTTGAAGAAATGCGTGCCTACGTAGTGGAAGCAGAGGCAGAGGTGCCAAAAGCATTGGCAGAGGCATTGCGTTCTGGAAATATGGGTGTGATGGACTATATGAACTATAAAAATATCGATGCAGATACAGATATGCGCGATACAATCGGGAAGATGACCGATAAAGATCACGACAATGAAAACGGTGAAAATTAATTGATGTTAAGATTTAGGATTAGGAGGGATTAAATGGAGGAGTTATTTCAGTTTATTACAAGCAACTTCATTATGTTTGTCATCATTATTGGTGGACTAATTAGCTTGTTTAGAAATAAACAGACAGGCGAACAACAAAGTAAACAAAGACCTTCAAATATCCCGGAAACAAGATCGCAAACACAATCTAAACAAGAAGAAGTTCGTGATAACTGGCAACTTGACGAACGGATGCAGGAATCGATTGAAACAATGACCTCCGAAGAGCAAAGAGAAAAGCAATTAGAGCGTCTTAAATCTCAAGTCAATGCAAACAGTCATATGAATCGTCAACGGAGCAACAACGCATCCAAAGATGTGCAAGACAATCACAAATCTTTTCAGCCACTCCCTGAATCAACTGATAGAAGATTATCTGACAGTAAGCAAGACGATCACTTTAAGAAAAAAATTAAAGGACAGTTGAACAGAGGCGGTTTATTGGAAAGTATTGTTATGGCAGAAGTGCTCGGTAGTCCCCGATCACTAAAACCATATCGCTCAAAAATATACGACAGACAATCCTTTTAAGATGAAGATAAGCTATACTGCTTATAAAATTGAACCATCCATTTGCAGCAAATGACTGCATTTGGATGGTTTTTTAATGTTTAATCAGATATAACTCTAGCTTTTCATACAAATGATGATGTTGGTGTGCTCCTCACTATATCAACCTTAGAGCTAACCGAATAAATGGTTATAATCTTCTTCTGAATTTACCATCCAAATTCCATATTGTTTAAATCCGATGCTTCTTTCCATTTCAAGTTCTTATATTTTCCATTTGTTCATAAATATATTTGTGAGAGGGGGATGCGTAAGTGAAGAAATGGCGATATCGATTACATCCCATATTAACAAAATATTTCGCTCTTCCATCAGATGTTGTTTTGGAACTACCAAGAATAACTTTAATTGGTCAACTCCATTTATATATCGAAAATCATCAAGGACTAATCGTTTATAGTGATTCAGAATTAAAGCTAAGAACACATGATGGTTTTGTACAAATAACCGGTCATGCTTTTATTATAAAAATGATGCTTCCCGAAGAAATACTATTAGAAGGTAACATAAAAGAAGTGAAATTTATACAACGATAGTCTACCGGGGGAAGAGGGGGAAATGATGAAACATATACAAGGAAAAAAGATAACAGGTTATGTAACGATCCTCGTTAGCGGTAAAAATCCTGAACAATTCTTTCAACTCTTAATTAACCAAGGAATTCCAGTGTGGGACGTCCAAAAAACAGCAAGGGCAAAATGTAAAGGAAAGATAGCTTTAAAACATGTATCGGCACTTAAATCGACGAGGAGAAAAACAAACTATAAAATATCGTTTATCGACAAGAAAGGATTACCATTTATACTTAAAAATTATATGAAAAGGAAAGAAGTTTTATTTGCTATACTAGCTTCTGTTTTACTCTTAGTCTTTCTTTCTAATATTATATGGGATGTAAGAATTACCGGTGTAACGAAAGATGTTGAGGAGAAAATTAGTAAACAATTGAACGAATATGGAATTCATCGTGGTTCAACGATGAATTCCATGGATTCCTCCAGTGCCATTCAGCAACAGCTTTTAAAAGATGTTCCGGATTTATTATGGATTGGTGTTCACAAAAAAGGTACAACCTTATTTTTGGAAGGTGTGGAAAAAGAGATTGTAGATAAGAGAGAAATACATTCTCCAAGAAATTTGGTTGCTGCCAAAAATGGTGTTATTAACAAAATGTATATTGTAAACGGACAAGCTAAAGTAAACGTTAACGATTATGTGGAACGCGGAGATTTATTAGTGTCAGGAGAAATTGATACACTTAGCAGTGATGATGAAGATGAGAAAGATAAAAAGGAAATCGTAGCTGCTGAAGGTGAAGTAATGGCAAATACATGGTATGAGGTACAAGTTTCCGCACCTTTAACAACGAGCGAGGAACAATTGACCGGTAATTATAAAACAAAAAAAATGATTCGAATGAAAAATTTAAAAATTCCATATTGGGGGTTTGGACGACCGGAATATAAACATATATATCAGGAAACTTCGGAAACACCAGTATATTTTCTTAAATGGAAGTTACCCCTTTACCTTGTAGAAACAACGTATCATGAAAAGATTTATAAGAAAATGAAGCGTACGAAAGAAGAAGCAATCAAAACAGCAATTATTCAAGCAAAAAACGAATTACAGCTCCAGATTGGCCCTGAAGCTCAATTTTTGTCTGAAAAAGTTTTGCATGAAGCCATCGAGAATGGTAAAGTTAAGGTAAAGTTGTATATAAGTGTTTTAGAAAATATTGTACAAGAAGAAAAAATAAGTCACCACAATAATGAAAAAGAATAAATTGTTGTCACACCATATGCAAGGAGAGTCAATATGCCCGCAAACCTTCATCAAGTTGAATTACAAATTAATAATCCTAGTGATGCATTCGCATTATTTGGGAATAACGATAAATTTTTAAAACAAATGGAAGATCAATTAAAGGTGAACATTGTAACACGAGGAGAAAATGTACTTGTATCCGGTAATCAAGAGGATAGGGAATTAGTTAGAGTCATTCTTCATGCATTATTGACTGTCATAGAAAAAGGAATTGTAATATCCGAACAGGATGTATTATATGCTATCGAATTAGCCAAAAATGGGAAAATAAATCAGTTTGAAACACTTTTCGAAGACGAAATCACAAAAAACGTTAAAGGCAAACCAATCCGTGTTAAAACTTTAGGTCAAAAAAAGTATGTAGGTGCAATAAAGCTGCATGACCTTGTTTTTGGTATTGGCCCTGCAGGAACCGGAAAAACCTATTTAGCAGTTGTACTTGCTGTTCGCGCTCTGAAAAATGGACACGCAAAAAAAATCGTACTAACCCGGCCGGCGGTGGAAGCAGGAGAGAGTCTAGGGTTCTTGCCCGGTGATTTAAAAGAGAAGGTTGATCCTTATTTAAGACCTTTATACGATGCTTTGCATGACGTTTTAGGTGTTGAACAGTCGGCTCGGTTAATAGAAAAAGAAATTATTGAAATCGCACCGCTTGCTTATATGCGTGGCCGAACACTGGACGATGCATTCGTTATTCTGGATGAAGCACAAAACACAACTCCCGAACAAATGAAAATGTTTTTAACTAGACTTGGTTTTGGATCAAAAATGGTTGTTACAGGCGATGTAACACAAATTGATCTACCAAAAGGGGTTACTTCGGGATTGCGGATTGCTGACAAATTATTGGCAAACGTACAAGGTATCTCGTTTGTGCACCTGGAACAGACAGATGTAGTAAGACATCCATTAGTTCAGCGTATTATTGATGCCTATGAAAAAGCTTGACTGTAAAAACGTTCTAATGTGAATGCAACGTTAAGTGATGGGGTGGTATACATGTTCAAACGCTCGTTTAAATCATTTTTTAATAAAAAAGATATTTTTAATTCAAAAATAATTACGATTTTTTTACCTATGCTTCTATTAGGTATTTTTTTCTTTCTGATTACACTTAACAATGTTTTTACCGAAACGTATGATATTGAACGATTTAATCGAGCTAAAAAGACGATTCAATCACCAATTACGATAGAAAATGAAGTTGAAACAAAGCGTAAAACAAGGGAAACGGTTCAAGCAGTTGCAGATCGTTATAATGTTTCAGAAGAGGTAACCGAGGAACGATTGGCATATACAAATGAACTGTTTGACGCAGTTGCCAACTTGGATAAGGAAAGCGTAAAAAAAGATGAAGTAGAACAAACAGCGGACATGTTACAAACAAATGAAGACAAACTTCAGCATTTAAAACAAGTATTGTCCCCAGAAATAAACGAATCGATAGAGGAACATACATTAAGAAAGCTCATCCAAATAAACCCTGATGACCGGAAACAGGGTAAGAAAATATTTATTGACTCTTTACAAACAGTTCTTGAAGATGGTGTCAGAACAGAAAATATTCAAAGTGCTACCGAACAATTAAAGCAAAATATTAAATATACCAATTTAAATGAAGATATGAAGAAAGTATTACATGACCTAAGTGAATTTGCGGTTGTGGAGAATTCATTTTTTGATGTAGAACAAACGATGGAAGCCCGAAAAGAAGCTGCCAGTAATGTGGAACCGGTAATTATACGTGCAGGTCAAACTATTGTAAGAGAAGAACAAACCATTACAAACGAAATGTACGAAGAACTGAAACTGGTTGGTTTATTGGATAAAGAAAGAAATATTTACCCCATTATAGCGCTCGGCTTGTTAATTATACTCATCACAGGCGTCATTGCTTATGAAATGAATGTTATTCATAAGAAGAGACCACTGGACAAAGGAACCATTGCCTCTATTCTATTTATCAGTATAATTACTATTACACTAATGAAAGTTGTCAGCATATTCACAAATGAAATCAGTAATTTGTTTTATGCTGTACCAATCGCAACAGGCGCACTTTTAATTAAACAATTGATTCATGAACGGTTAAGTATCGTACTAGCAATTTTATATGCTATATTGGGCAGTCTGATCTTTAACGGAGAGATACCCGGATCTTTAAATATGGAAGCAGGAATTTACTTTTTATTTTCACAATTGGCAGGTGTAATTTTTCTAGTCAATGTTAAGGATCGTTTAGCAATTGTTAAATCGGGAATAGGTATCGTTAGTATTAATATTATTACTGTAATGCTCTTTTTATTCCTATCTTTTGAGAAATATTCAATCCAAGATATTTTACTCCATATGGGCTTTGCAACTGCATCCGCCCTGCTGTCAGCTATATTAACGATAGGCTTACTGCCATTTTTTGAAACTGGATTGGGTATACTATCAGATATGAAGCTAATAGCTCTTGCAAGCCCAAACCAACCTTTACTTAAAAAAGTTTTAACAGAAGCCCCTGGGACCTATCATCATTCAGTTATGGTCGCCAACTTAAGTGAAACTGCATGTGAAGCAATTGGTGCAAATGGACTTTTAGCTCGTGTTGGTGCTTACTATCACGATGTTGGAAAAACCGTTCGGCCGCATTATTTTATTGAAAATCAAATTTCGATAAAAAATCCGCACGATCGTATTCCACCTGATCAAAGTGCGAACATTATTATCAGTCATCCGGAAGACGGTGCAGAAATGTTGAGGAAACATCGAATGCCTAAGGAAATTATCGATATAGCGCTTCAGCACCATGGAACAACTTTACTGAAATATTTTTACTATAAAGAAAAAGAAAAAAATCCGAATGTCAAGGAAAAAAAATATCGTTACCCGGGTCCTAAGCCACAAACAAAAGAAGCGGCAGTTATATGCATATGTGATTCAGCAGAGGCCGCAGTAAGATCATTGAAGGAACCAACAGAAGAGAAAATTGAAGAAATTGTTTCTTCAATTGTAGATGACCGATTAATGGATGGACAACTCGATGAAACTCCTCTTACTTTACAAGAACTAAAAACGATAGAGCAAACGATTTGTACTACGTTAAAGGGTATTTTTCATACTCGAATCCAATATCCGATGAAGGAGGCAAAGTAATGCATATCGATTTTCATGATAAAACAAAATCTATAACAGCAGATGATATTGATTTATTGCAGCGAATCATTGAATATGCCGGTAAAACAGAAGGGGTTTCCCACGAATCGGAGCTTTCAATCAATTTTGTAGATAATCGCGAAATGCAGGAATTGAACAGAAACTATCGGCAGCAGGATAATCCTACCGATGTTATCTCATTTGCTTTGCAAGATTCCGTGGATGGTGAAGTAAGCATAGTCGGCAAAGATATTCCTTTATTATTGGGTGATATTGTTATATCAGTTGAAAAGGCAAAAGAACAAGCTATTACGTATGATCATTCATTGCAAAGAGAGATTGGCTTTTTAGCAGTTCATGGTTTTCTTCATTTATTGGGGTATGATCATTATAGTGAAGAAAATGAACGGATTATGTTCAATAAGCAAGATGAAATTCTTGGTGCTTTCAAACTTGAACGGTAAAAAGAAATCAATAGGCTTTTCCTTTGCATGGAATGGTTTAAAAGAAGTATTTAAAACAGAAAGAAACTTTAAAATACAAACATTTTTCTTGTTTATTGTTATCTTAGCCAGCATTATTCTTCGCTTGACCTTAATTGAATGGGCAATCTTACTGCTAGCCAGCGGTGCAGTATTAGTTACAGAAATTATCAATAGTGCGATAGAGCGAATGATGGATTATATAAAGCCAGATATACATCCCTTGGTGAAAATAATTAAGGATATTGCTGCGAGCGCAGTTTTAGTTGCTGCCCTCGTTGCCGTGTGTATTGGTTTACTTATTTTCGGTCCCAAAATATTCGGACTGTTTTGATGAAATCCAGACGGTCAACCATATACGAAGGAATATTCTGGAAAATTATGTATTATTTGTCACATTAACAAGAAATGATCAACGTTTTAGAAACTTTTGTCGAAAATGTGGAAACTGTTTTTAGTTATAGTATCATACATAGATAATAGACGTTTTGGAGGAACCACCATGAAGCCAAACTATAAGTCAGGATTTATTGCAATTGTTGGAAGACCAAATGTCGGCAAATCGACATTTATGAATCGGGTGATTGGCCAAAAAGTTTCCATCATCAGTGACAAAGCTCAAACAACAAGAAATAGAATACATGGAATATTAACAGAAGAAGATATGCAGATGATCTTTATCGATACGCCTGGAATTCATAAGCCGAAGCATCGACTAGGTGACTTTATGGTAAAATTGGCCATTAATACTTTAAATGAAGCGGATGCTGTCTTATTTATGATAAATGCAAAGGAAGGGTATGGAAAAGGAGATCAATTTATATTGGATCGCTTGCAGCAAGTAAAAAGTCCAATTTTTTTAATTATGAATAAGGTTGATCTCATTCATCCCGATGATTTATTTCCTTTAATTGAAACATATAAAAATAAATGCAACTTTACTGAAATTATTCCGATTTCAGCACTGGAAGGAAATAATGTCAGCACACTGCTTTCTTACTTGAAAAACCATTTACCGTATGGGCCTCAATACTATGCAGATGATCAAGTGACAGATCATCCGGAGCGGTTTATCATTAGTGAAATCATTCGGGAAAAAGCCTTACTACTAACACGGGAAGAAATTCCTCATGCATTAAATGTTGTGATCGAGAATATAGAAGCTCGGGATGCAAAAACAACCTTTATCCAAGCTACAATCGTAACAGAAAGAAAATCACAAAAGGGAATAATTATTGGCAAGCAAGGAAGTATGTTAAAAAGTATTGGAAAAAATGCTCGACATGATATTGAAGAATTACTCGAAAAAAAAGTGTATTTGGAACTATGGGTAAAAGTTCAAAAAGATTGGCGTAACAGACAAAATATTCTTAATCAATACGGCTTTAGAAGTGACCAATATTAGGTTGGTAAAATTTAATACTCATTTTTTTAGGCTGTGTGGTCATTCTATTAGTAAGCTACATTTTAACAACAAAAGAAAGGTGGGGTTTCTTGTGATTGACGCTTGGAAAATGTTTGTTCATACAGGAAACATTGAAACCTATTTACTGTTGAAAGAATTTGAAAGTGAACCTTATGATGATCGCAATAAAATTGAAGAGAAGAATGTGTATACGCTCCATTCAAAAATGTAGCATTAAAAAGGTGAATGAATATGCTCGAAAAAATCGAGGGCATTGTATTAAAAACACAGGATTATGGTGAAACTCATAAAATTGTAACTGTATTTTCAAATAAAGCAGGTAAGATTTCTGCAATAGCCAGAGGTGCAAAAAAAACAAAAAGCAGAATGGCTGCTGTTACGCAGCCATTTATACATGCTCAGTTTTTAATATACATAAAAAAAGGATTAAGTACTATACAGCAAGGAGAAATAATCAGTTCATTTCGCTCGATACGAGAAGATATTGTTAAAACTGCTTATGCCGCTTATATATCTGAATTAACCGATAAATTAATGGAAACATTATCACCGGATGCCTTCTTATATGACCAGTATTACCAAACAATGAAATGGATTCAAGAAAATGAAAATGACCAAGCAATCATTCCTATCATCATGTATGAGTTGAAAATGTATGAAAAAGGCGGATTTGCACCGATTACAGAAGCTTGTAGCATGTGTGGCGGTCATCTTGTGCCATACACTTTTTCCATTAAAGAAGGTGGATTGCTTTGTTCTGCCTGTTCTAAAACAGATCCTTATGCACTAGCCATATCTGAAAGAGCAGCTAGGTTGCTGTCCATTTTTAAAACTACAGCATTGGAGAAAGTCGGGAATATTTCAATTAAAAAAGAAAATGAACAATTTTTTCGACAGTTACTCGATGTGTATTACGAGCAGTACGGTGGGTATCTCTTAAAGTCTAAAAAGTTTTTAAACCAGCTGGATCAATTTCAATAGTTCTTTCAGTTGACAAATTGAGTCAAGATACAGTACGATTTGAACTAACAAGCTATTTTGTATGCGGTGAAGGAGAAGAGTACTTATCGATTTTTCGTTAAAGCGAGTCCGGAAGAGTGAAAGCCGGTACGGAAATGATAAAGAAGGGCACTCCAGAGCAACGGTTGGTTAAAGTGGCTTCTTTTATAGAAGCAAATAGGGTGGAACCGCGGGCAAAGACCCGTCCCTATGTTTGTAGATCTACAGACATAGGGACGGGTCTTTTTATTACGTTTATGGAGGTAATTTGATGATGAATATTCAAGAAATGATATTAGCACTGCAAAAATATTGGTCAGATGAAAAGTGCATTTTAATGCAAGCTTATGATGTTGAAAAGGGTGCAGGGACGATGTCACCAATGACATTATTGCGCAGTCTCGGGCCAGAGCCATGGAATGTAGCGTATGTTGAACCGTCAAGGCGACCGGATGACGGGCGATACGGAGAAAATCCGAACCGACTGTACCAGCACCATCAATTTCAAGTGATTATGAAGCCTTCTCCGGATAATATACAGGATTTATATCTAGATTCCTTGAAAGCATTAGGAATCAATCCGCTTGAACATGATATCCGTTTTGTAGAAGATAACTGGGAAAATCCTACATTAGGAGCTTCCGGGCTAGGATGGGAAGTATGGCTTGATGGCATGGAAATCACCCAATTCACCTACTTCCAGCAAATAGGAGGGCTAGAAGCGAATCCAGTCGCTGTTGAGTTAACATATGGAATCGAACGACTCGCTTCATATATTCAAGATAAGGAAAACGTATTTGATCTCGAATGGGTAAGTGGAATTACACTAAAAGATATTTTTCTGCAGCCGGAATACGAACATTCCAAGTATACATTTGAAGAATCCAACGTTGATACTTTATTTGAGTTATTCTCCCTATATGAGCAAGAAGCGAAATCTACAATGGAAAAAGGTCTTGTTTTTCCAGCGTATGATTACGTACTAAAATGCTCACATACTTTTAATTTATTAGATGCTCGAGGAGTTATATCTGTGACAGAAAGAACGGGGTATATTACACGCATCAGAAATTTAGCAAGAAACATTTCCAAGACATATATAGCGGAAAGAGAAAGACTTGGGTTTCCAATGCTGAAGAAGGAGGGAAAATAAATGCGTAAAGATGTTCTATTTGAAATTGGGCTAGAGGAATTACCGGCGAGATTCATTGATGATGCTGAAAGACAGCTGCTAAATAAGACGGAAAAATGGCTAACAGAACTACGGATTTCTTATCATGAAATAATAACGTATTCTACACCAAGACGACTGACAGTGTTAATTAAAGAAATCGCTCCTGAGCAAACAACGATTGAGGAAGAAACAAAAGGACCATCTGTTAGTATAGCTAAAGATGAAGCCGGCAACTGGACGAAGGCTGCGATTGGCTTTACAAAGGGACAAGGAAAAACGACAAATGATATATATTTAAAAGATATAAAAGGAACAAACTATATTTATGTAAAAAATCATATCGAGGGAAAACAAACAATTGAGCTGCTTCCTGATTTTAAACAAATAATTGAATCTATCCAATTCAGGCAAAATATGCGCTGGGGAAAAAAGAGCATCCGATATGCTCGGCCTATTCGCTGGCTTGTTGCATTATATGATAACGAGATCGTTCCTTTTGAAATTTCCGGTGTACAGACAAGTAACTGGACGTATGGCCATCGTTTTCTCGGTAGCACAATTTACATTACTGATCCGGCTGAATATGAACAGAAGCTATTAGAGCAATTTGTAGTTGTAAGTCCGGATAAACGACAAAAAATGATTGTTAACGAAATAAAAGCGATGGAAGAAAAAGAAAACTTTAACATAGCAGTGGATGAGGATCTATTACAAGAAGTACGAAATTTAGTTGAATATCCTAGTGTTTTTTGTGGTACTTTTTCTTCCGATTTTTTAAAGCTTCCATCAGAAGTATTAATTACCTCTATGAAGGAACATCAACGCTATTTTCCGGTAGCTTCAGAAGATGGAAATCTGCTCCCTCATTTTGTCGGTGTTAGAAATGGTGATAAACGCCATCTGGATAATGTTATAAAGGGAAATGAAAAAGTATTACGTGCCCGGCTAAAGGATGCTCAATTCTTTTATGAAGAAGATAAAAGTGAGTCGATTTCGTTTTATTTAGCTAAATTGGAACGGGTTGTTTTCCAAGATAAGCTCGGTACCATTGCTGATAAAGTGAAGCGTGTAGTGAAAATAACACATATGTTATCAGAAAAACTGCAATTAGATGAACAGACGGAAAAACAGGCTGCACGAGCGGCTGAAATTTCCAAATTTGACTTAATGACCAATATGGTAAATGAATTTACCGAGCTTCAAGGCTTCATGGGAGAGAAATATGCTATTCATTTCGGGGAAAACCCGGTAGTAGCACAAGCAGTCAGGGAACATTATTTACCGATACACGCTACGGATAAATTGCCAGAAACCATAGTAGGAGCACTAGTAAGTATCGCTGATAAAATAGATACAATTGTAGGATGTATAGCGGTTGGACTTGTGCCTACAAGCTCTCAAGACCCCTATGGGTTAAGACGACAAGGCATAGGTATACTAAATATTTTAAAAGATCGAAAATGGAATATTACGTTAGATGACCTAATTCTTTCGGTTCAAAAATTATATAGAGAAAGTTCTATAGAGCAAAGAGATATGGAGCAAGTTTCGAACGATTTAAGTAGCTTTTTTAATCAGCGATTGGTCTATCTATTCAAGGAGTCAGGATTAGAGACCGATGTAGTCCAAGCGGTATTGCATCGTACGATTGGACAGCTATCTTATACACTTGATAAGGCAGTTCTCTTATCGAAAAAACGCAATGAGCCATCGTTTAAGCGAGTTGAAGAGGCGCTCGTTCGAGTCATTAACTTGAGTAAAAAAGAAGACAGCGTTGAGCAGATAAATCAAAAGTTATTTAAAACAACTTCAGAAAAATTATTGTTTGAAAAATATGAAGATGTGCAACAACGTTTCAAAAAAGCAAATGAAAAACAAGAAGCAAAAAATGGCCTGAATTATTTAGCTGAGTTGACAGACCCGATCCATGACTTTTTTGACAATAATATGGTTATGGCAGATGATGTCCAACTTAAAAACAATCGCATTGCCTTAATCACTCATGTATCTAACTTAATACTAAATTATGCAGACTTATCCTTAATTGAATGGAAGCAGCAGTTTTAGTTAAATTTCCCAGTAAACTAATAGATGGAAAAGTCGACGAAACTCTTCCATCTATTACATTTAATAGTGATTGAAATTTACTTTTTCAGGATAACTAGTCTATAATTGGGTTAGTAGAGTGCTGTACGTGTTAGGTGGTGAAAAAGTGGAACTATCCGACCGGCAAGAAAAAATCATTGTCATTGTGAAAGAAAATGGACCAATTACAGGTGAGCAGATAGCAGATACACTAAGTCTGTCTCGAGCTACATTGCGGCCCGATTTAGCTATTTTAACAATGGCCGGGTTTCTTGAGGCTCGCCCTCGTGTTGGTTATTTCTATACAGGTAAGACTGGTTCTGAATTATTAACGGAGAAGATTAAAAAGTATAAAATTAAAGCATTTCAATCCGTTCCGGTAGTAGTAAAAGAACATTCATCAGTTTACGATGCAATATCTACCATGTTTTTGGGGGACGTGGGGACATTATTTGTCGTTGATGATAATTCTTGTTTGACAGGCGTTCTATCACGAAAAGATTTATTACGTGCGAGTATGGGGCAAAAGGATTTAGATGCTGTTCCAGTACATATTATTATGACGAGAATGCCCAATATTACAATTTGTGAACCAGAAGATTTGCTTATTGATGGTGCAAAAAAACTCATTGATAAACAAATTGACGGACTACCAGTTGTAAAAGAAACGAAACAAGGCTTGCAAGTAGTCGGACGAATTACAAAAACGACGATTACCAAGGTGTTTGTAGAATTGATTATGGATGAGATATAAGCTGGAGGTGGAAAACATGGAGGAAACTCCAATTGTATATATCATTTCTGATTCTGTTGGAGAGACGGCAGAATTAGTAATTAAGGCCGGTTTAAGTCAGTTTAATAATGGGGAATTTAAAATACAACGCATCCCATACGTAGATGATAAATCAACAATAGATGAATCTATGCAAATGATAAAAGAGAAAGATGGTATGTTAGGCTTTACGCTAGTTGATCCAGACTTGCGAAATTATATAAATGATCAAGCGAAGAAGATGAACATCGCAGCAATTGATATTATGGGACCAATGTTAACTTCAATGGAACGTGAATTCAAAATGAAGCCACGGCTTGAGCCTGGTTTGGTACATAAACTAGATGAAGATTATTTCAAACGTATTGAAGCGATTGAATTTGCAGTGCGTTACGATGACGGTAGAGATCCACGTGGCATATCACGGGCCGATATTGTATTAATAGGAGTGTCGCGTACATCCAAGACTCCATTGTCACAATATTTGGCACATAAACGGATAAAGGTCGCCAACGTCCCACTAGTGCCCGAAGTAGATCCTCCTGGAGAACTTTTTGAGCTCGACAAGAATAAGTGCATTGGGCTTAGAATAAGTGCAGATAAGCTGAATGACATTAGAAAAGAGAGACTAAAAGCGCTCGGACTAGGTGATCACGCAACATATGCTAATATGCAGCGCATCGAGGAAGAACTTAATTATTTTAATACCATCGTTAACCGTATCGGTTGCGAAATTGTTGATGTATCGAATAAAGCAGTAGAGGAAACAGCTAATATCATTCTAAAAATGGTACAAAAATAACTTTTAAAATAAGGAAGAACATTCTACAGTATTGTAGGATGTTTTCTCGTTCAACCGATTATTATACACTGAAATCGATATAATGGCTTTTATCGACCATGTGTATTATAATTATTATTTGTGATGAAAAACTAGCAAACTATAATCTCATCAATGACACGCTCCCAGTATGATTATTTAACTATTGGCAGGATTTTCGGTTGTTCTTGTAGAAATGTTTCAGTAGAATAAGAGATTCAGCTTAATAGTACGTGTTTAATTTGAGTCAATAACATAATTTTATTTAACAGAATCAAACCTTCCTTCTTTAGAAAATACACATTTAGAAGGACATTTTTTTCGATATGTAAAAAAAATCTGTCGAAATTTGAAGGACTATATGAATTTATAGCGAAATGTTATTTGTAGACAAGCATGGTGGTGAAAATGTCAAATCGAATTTCTGAAGAAGTAATAGAAAATGTCCGAAAATCAATTGATATTACAGATGTTGTCAGTGAATATGTACAGCTAAAAAAACAAGGCAGAAATTATTTTGGATTATGCCCGTTTCATGGGGAGCAAACCCCTTCATTTTCGGTAACAGAAGAGAAGCAAATTTTTCATTGTTTTGGATGTGGAAAAGGTGGGAACGTCATTTCTTTTCTAATGGAAATGGAAAACTTAACTTTTTTGGATGCAATAAAAAATTTAGCAGATCGTAGTGGTATTCAACTGCCGAATTTAAAAAACGAAGATGAACCAACGATGACAGAGGACAATCAAAATATTTTGGCTGCACACACTTGGCTGAGCAAGTTATACCATCATTTACTAAAGTATACAAAGGATGGAAAAGAAGGACTGCAATATTTAATTGATCGGGGAATAACAGAAGAAAGCATAAACACTTTCCAACTCGGTTATGCTCCTATTACAGCCGGTTTCACTGCTGACTTTTTACAAAAAAAAGGATTTCATCAACAATTCTTAATAAAATCGGGATTACTTACATTGCACGATGATCATACTGTAGTGGATCGCTTTCGAGGTAGAGTAATTTTCCCGATCAGAAATCACTTAGGTAAACCTGTCGCCTTTGGTGGACGATCCATTTCCAGTCGAGGGCCTAAATACTTAAATAGTTCGGAAAGTGATTTATTTCACAAAAGTAAATTATTATACAATTTTGATTTGGCCAAAAGGCATATTCGGAAAAAAGGTGAAGTAATCATCTTTGAAGGATATATGGATGTAATTGCCGCCTATCAGGCAGGGACAAAAAACGTAATAGCCACACTGGGGACATCTTTGTCCGGTTTTCAAGCCAAATTGCTAAAACGGTATGTGAATACGGTTATCATTTGTTATGATGCCGATCACGCAGGAGTAGAAGCCAGTTACCAGGCGGCCAGGCTGTTACGTGAAGCGGGTTGTGAAGTGAAAGTTGCTAACTTAAAGGACGATATGGATCCGGATAGTTTTATATTAAAATACGGAGCTGATGCATTTGAAGACGAAGTGATCCGGGCAAGTGACACGTTTATTAAATTTTATATGCAATATGTAAAAAAGGATTTTAATTTAAGCATTGAAGGGGAACGCATACAATATATAGAAAATGTCTTAAAAGAATTTGCAATGATTGAGAGTTCGATTGAACGGGAATATTATATAAAAGAGTTAAGTGAAGAATTTAATTTGTCGGTGGAAACATTAAATAATGAATTAAGGAAATATAACAAGGTATTGCGTCATAAGGATAAAAGAGATAAGAACAGATATACTAATAAAACAAAAACAGATGTTGTCCAACCGAACTTATTACCCGCATTTCATAACGCAGAGAGACTCTTGCTTGCTTCTATGCTTCAAGATATATCGATTGTGGATAAAGTACAAACACAATTGGGTGCTTCTTTTAACATTGAAGCACATAAAATAATTGTAACACATTTATATGCATTTTACGAAGAGTATGAAAATGCTGATATTGGTCTTTTTATGAATAAAATCACAGACGATAAGCTGAAACAGCTTGTTGCTGAGTTGGCAATGATACCTTTAGACGAAACAATTAGTGAAAATGTGATAAATGATTGCATTCATATCATTAAGACAGAATACGAAGATAGTGCAAGTATTGGTCAATTGAAAAAGCAACAAAAGCAAGCAGAACAACAAAATGATCCAATTAAAGCAGCTAAAATTGCAATGGAGATCATTGAAAAGGAAAAGCTGCTAAAACAGTTAAAATAAATTTTATGTAGTTTTGGAAGGAGGGGGACTCATGTCAGAAAATAAGTCTTCTCAAATAGTGAATAATGATAGCGATTTGACAATTGAACAAGCTAAAGATGAATTACTTGAAATTGGAAAAAAGCGAGGTGTGCTTGCTTACGAAGAAGTTGCAGATCGTTTATCAGGATTTGTCATCGAACCGGATCAATTGGAAGAGTTTTATGAGTACCTGGAAGGTCAAGGTGTTGACATAATAGGGGAATCGGATAGCGATCCAACCATGAAGGAAATTGCTAAAGAGGAAGAAGCTAATCTAAAAGATCTTAGTGTACCTCTTGGCGTGAAAATAAATGACCCGGTTCGTATGTATTTAAAAGAAATCGGTCGTGTTGATTTATTATCGGCAAAAGAAGAGGTTAATTTGGCCATTCGGATTCAAGAAGGAGACGAAGAAGCGAGTCGAGCGCTGGCAGAAGCAAATCTACGGTTAGTCGTAAGTATTGCTAAACGTTATGTCGGTCGTGGAATGCTATTTCTTGATCTCATACAAGAAGGAAATATGGGATTAATTAAGGCTGTTGAAAAATTTGATCACGAGAAAGGTTTTAAATTTAGTACGTATGCAACATGGTGGATCCGCCAAGCAATAACGAGAGCAATCGCTGACCAAGCTAGGACGATACGTATTCCGGTTCATATGGTCGAAACCATTAACAAATTGATCCGCGTACAACGGCAACTATTACAGGATTTTGGAAGAGAACCGACTCCGGAAGAAATTGGAGAAGAAATGGAATTAACCCCGGACAAGGTAAGAGACATACTAAAAATTGCGCAAGAACCGGTTTCTCTTGAAACCCCAATAGGGGAAGAAGATGATTCACACCTGGGTGACTTTATCGAAGACCAGGAAGCTGTTTCTCCATCCGATCATGCTTCGTACGAACTGTTGAAAGAACAATTGGAAGATGTTCTCGATACACTCACAGATAGGGAAGAGAATGTATTGCGCCTTCGCTTTGGACTGGATGATGGTCGCACAAGGACACTGGAAGAAGTCGGTAAAGTATTTGGGGTAACCAGAGAACGAATTCGGCAAATAGAAGCAAAAGCTTTGCGTAAATTAAGACATCCTAGTCGCAGTAAACGCTTGAAAGATTTTCTTGAATAAAAATAGTCATTGTTCACATCTATCAAGTTGTGAACAATGGCCAGTACATTCCGTCCTATATCGGGCAGGAATGGCTGGAGGTGAGCTGCTCTGGGTTTGGAAGAAGGCCAGCGTAAAGAGGTAATTATTAAAGAGATAAAGTATTGGAAAGCGCATAACTTACTGCCTCGTCATTACTGTGACTTTTTATTGGCATTGTATACGAAAGGCGATTATGAGGTAGATGAGTTAGAAAATAACGATAACGACAAGGTAGAATGGCTTTTTTTATTACAAATTTTCTTTCTCGTTATTATGATACCCATATCCTTTTCGATTATATACTTTTCCGCTTTGCATTTTATATGGCAAGTATGTATGTTGATTCTTTTCTTAATGGCTGCCTATTGGTCAATTGTTTCGTACAAAAAACATAGTTATAAACATTATTATAATTTAGCCGTTTTTATCTTTTTATGTTTAATTATGATGTTATGTATAAAAATAATAAATGCATTCTTTTTAAATCAATTGTTTTTATACATCGTAATGTTCATTAATTTGTTCAGCTGGCTAATAATAGGTTATTATAAAAGGAGCCTATTTATTTCGGTTGGCGGCATTATTGGAGCCATTTTATTAATTGTATATATAGTGTACTAATTTTTTCACACATTTAGCTTTAAAGTCATTTCAATTTCGAGTAAAATAAGTATAGCCTTTGTCTAAATAATGCAGAGATTACATAAGGAGGAACTACAATGAAGAAAAATCTTCTCCCTTTCGCAGCAATAGCCGTTGTAGGTCTATTTGCAATTGTTATCGTTTCTTATATTGGATTGACCCAACGAGCAGAGATTCAACAAGCTGAGGAGAATGGTGGCGAACCGCAAACAGAGGATACTGAAGAGGCATCCGCTGATGACCCGGAAGCAATTTTTGCAAACAGTTGTGCCAGTTGTCATGGTGCTGATTTGTCAGGAGGGGCTGGACCGGATTTAACAAAAGTTGGCGGTGACCTGTCAAAAGATGAAATAAAAGAAATTATTATAAATGGAACAGATGGCGGCATGCCAGGCGGTCTTGTCAACGATGGACAAGCTGAAGCATTAGCCGAGTGGCTAGGAGAAATGAAATAAACGAAAAAAGTAAGCTTTCTGAATATAAAACAGAAAGCTTTTCTTCATTATAAAATTACAAGATGAAAAATAAATATATGCTATTATTTTACTTTAAAGGGGAAAGCGATGCGTTCATTACATCTTTCCAAACGTTTAGAAACAATTGCTTCCTATATAGATAGGGGAAGCTTTTTAGCAGATATAGGATCAGACCACGCCTATTTACCATGTTTTATATGTTTGCATGATGATCGGGCAAAGGCTATCGCAGGTGAAGTGAACACTGGTCCATATTCACGAGCAAAGACTACTGTTAAGGACTTGAACCTGCAGAATAAAGTGGAAGTCCGCCTCGGTGATGGATTAGCTGTATTATCGCCTGAAGAACAAGTAACGACCATTACAGTTTCCGGTATGGGCGGTTCATTAATTAAAGATATACTACAAAATGGGAGACAAAACATTCCGTTTGTAAAGAGAATGATTATTCAACCGAATACAGGTGCGATTGATGTTCGAAAGTGGTTTACAGAAAACAAATTCACCATTACAAATGAAGATATTATAGAAGAAAATGGACACATATACGAGATAATTATTGCTGATAAACTCAGTGAAACGGGCCAGAATTTATCTCCCAGACAGCTGTTATTTGGACCTAAATTACTTGATAGAAAATCCGATCAATTTTTAACAAAATGGGAATTAGAGCGAAACAAACTGGAACGTGTAACCAAACAGATGAAAAAAGCCAACGAACTAAACACAGAAAAATTGAAGCAATATGAACTTGAGCTGGAATGGATCAAGGAGGTATTAACAGTTGACGAATGAATTGACCAATGATGTTATTTTTCAAACAATGGAGAAAGAGACACCATTAAATCTGGCTTTTGATTGGGATAATGTAGGGTTGCAAGTTGGATCTTATAAGCAAACACCAAAAAGGGTCATGGTCACATTGGATGTTACTGAAGCTGTAGTAGATGAAGCGATTGATAAGGAAATCGATCTGATTATTGCACATCATCCGTTATTATTTCAATCGATCAAGCAAATAAATATAAATAGTGTTAAAGGGAGAGTTATTCAAAAGTTAATTTCTCAAAACATATCCGTTTACGCTGCGCATACAAATCTCGATATCGCAGAAAATGGAGTTAATGATATACTTTGTAATCTGTTAGGTATCGATATAACGGACAATCTTGTTGATCTGGAACATGAAAAGCTTTTTAAGCTGGTTGTATATATACCAAAATCACATGCCGAAAAAGTAAGAAATAATATGAGTCTCGCAGGCGCAGGGCATATAGGAAATTATAGTCATTGTACATTTCAAACAGAAGGTCAAGGAACATTTAAGCCACAACAAGGAACAAACCCTTATATCGGTACAAAGGACGAATTGGAATTTGTGAATGAAATAAAAATAGAAACGATCGTCAAATCATCCGATCTTACGAAAGTTATCGATTCAATGATAACAGCCCACCCATATGAAGAACCTGCATATGATATATTCCCATTGCAAAACAAAGGGAAGGCTCTTGGTCTTGGACGAATTGGTAATTTAGCTAACAGTGTACCGTTGGGTGTGTTTGCCGAACAAGTCAAAAAAGCATTTCAACAATCACACGTTAGATTAATTGGGAAACAGGATAAAAAGGTGAAAAAAGTTGCTGTTTTAGGTGGAAGCGGAGAAAAGTTTATTCAGCAGGCTAAGCAAAAAGATGCTGACGTATACGTTACTGGCGACATGAGTTTCCACCAGGCCCAGGATGCATTGGAGATGGGACTGGCAGTTATCGATGCCGGTCATTATATAGAAAGTGCAATGAAAGAAGCGTTACAACAATTTCTCAAAAAGAAGTTTGGCCAATCACTTGATATTTATATATCAGAAACAAATACAGATCCTTTTAAGTATGTATAACAGATGCTACACCGCTGTACCTATCTGGATTCTAAGGAGTAGTAATGTATGAATAATAAACGTTTCAATGCTTATGAGTTTAATTTATCTACTTTGGAAGTCATTCAAAAACTGGGATTTTCCAAACCTACGGATATACAACATGAGGCAATACCTGAAATTTTACAAGGAAAAAGCGTGATAGGTAAATCCCAGACAGGGTCAGGAAAAACACACGCCTATTTATTGCCGCTTATGAATCAGCTTCGTTCAGGTATTAATGAAGTTCAACTTGTGATAACGCTACCTACACGTGAGCTAGCGACACAAATTTATGATGAAGTGAAAAAGATTATTAAACTGGCTGAAAAGGAAGACGAATGGACAGCCAAGCTATTGATTGGTGGTACGGATAAACAGCGAATGATTCGGCAACTAAAAAAAAGCCCGGATATTATTGTAGGTACACCGGGAAGAATTATGGATCTTGTAAACGAAAACGCCTTATCTATTTATTCAGCTTCTTCCTTTGTTATTGATGAAGCGGATTTAATGCTTGACTTAGGGTTTATCCAAACGGTTGATCAATTGTTAGTTCGATGTCAAAAAGATATTCAACTGCTTGTTTTTTCGGCAACCATTCCTCAACGGTTGGAACACTTTTTTAAAAAATATTTGGATCAGCCTATATACGTTAAGATTGATGATGGTATTTCGCCAGAAACATTGGAGCACAGGTTAATTGCATTAAAGCATCGAGATATAACTCATATCATTATGGATATAAGTAAGGTTATCCAGCCCTATTTAGCAATTATTTTTACAAACGGCAAAGAAAAAGCAAATGAGATAGGGGCATCAATTCAGGAAAAAGGTCTAAATACGGTCATACTGCATGGAGGTTTAAGTCCGAGAGAGCGAAAACGTGCATTAAAACAAATTCAACAATTACAATGTCAATATATCGTTGCTACTGACTTGGCGTCAAGAGGTATTGATATTAAAGGGGTTAGTCACGTAATTAATGCAGAGCTCCCTAAAGAGGAACATTTTTATACCCATCGAGTTGGCAGGACTGCACGAGCTGGTATGGAAGGCGACGTAATTAGCATTTATGGTGAACAGGACATTTCCTTAATAAATAAATTGGAAAACAAAGGAATATCCTTTATTTATAGTGAGGTTAAGAACGGTGAATGGGAAAATGCCAATCCATGGAATAAAAGAAAAATGCGAACAGATACTACAACAAATTTGGATAAAGAAGCATGGCGTTATGTTAAAAAGCCCAAAAAAATAAAGCCGGGCTATAAGAAAAAAATGAAACAGCAACAACAATCAATAAAAAAACAGTTACAGAAAAAGACTAGACGAAATAAAAAATAATTTAATGGGGTGGAATACTTGGTTAAATTGGGATCACACGTTTCAATGAGCGGGAAGAAGATGTTGTTAGGATCAAGTGAAGAGGCGGCATCTTATGACGCTAACACATTTATGATATACACCGGAGCACCACAAAATACACGCAGAAAACCAATTGAAGAATTAAATATTGAAGCTGGGAAACAGCATATGTCAAAACATAATATGGTTGATATTGTTGTGCATGCACCATATATAATCAATATTGCAAACACGACGAAAAAAGAAACGTTTGAACTTGGTGTTTCCTTTTTACGTAATGAATTGGACAGAACTTCAGCAATTGGAGCGAAGCAAATTGTGTTGCATCCAGGAGCTCACGTTGGCGCAGGCGTCGAAATGGGTATTAAACAAATTGTCACCGGGCTGAACGAAGTATTAACAAATGAGGAACCTGTTCAGATTGCTTTGGAAACGATGGCAGGAAAAGGTACTGAAATTGGAAGAAATTTTGAAGAAATTGCTAAAATAATCGATGGTGTGAACCATAATGAGAACCTGTCCGTATGTCTAGATACATGCCATATACATGATGCAGGTTATGATATCGTCAATGATTTTGATGGGGTATTAAATGAGTTCGATAAAATAATCGGAATAGACCGGCTTAAAGTTGTTCATGTCAATGACAGCAAAAATATCATGGGAGCTGGGAAAGACAGACACGAAAATATTGGATTTGGTCATATTGGATTTGATGCTTTGCATGATGTGATTTTCCATGATCAATTAAAAAACCTCCCAAAAATATTGGAGACCCCTTATGTAGGTGAAGACAAAAAAAATAAAAAGCCGCCTTACAAATTTGAAATAGAAATGATTAAAGGCGGAAAATTTGTCCCAGAATTAAAAGATCATATTATGAATCAATAATAAATTAAAAGAACAGTGTTGCCATTAGTCTGCTAAGAAATCTAATTGTTTTATTAACACAAAGCTGGTTGCTCGATATAGATTCTGGATTTTTATATTTAATTTATTAATCACACTTATTCAAGTAAATGTGCAAAACCATGTTCTTTAACAATTTTTACAAGCAAGTTTTGTGCTTTATCGGCGGTATCTTTTGTCGTAATTCGACTTATTTCGCGATGAATTTTTAATCGACCGTTTGCTTTAAAAGGATCGGCTCGCATGTTTCGTATATAAGCCGTTAATTGCTCCGCTTCGCTGGAAGAAATATTAAAGTGATACTTTCTACTGTAGAACAGCAATTCCTGTGTTGTAAGGTTTTGCAACTTTGTCTTCACAATACTTTTAATAAAATCAGACATCAATCTGCTCCTTTATTATTTTTTGTATAAATACATTGATCTAAAGACCCATTACTTTACTTTATGTTTAAGTACTAAAAATGAAACAGATTCGTTCCAAAATATAACACCATTATAAATTAAAAAGATCCATAAACTAACGTTGCACCTCAAGAAAGGGAGTTTGTTTATGGATGAATTGAATCAACACCGTAACGGGGAGCAAAAACAATTACAGCCTGTGGAGAATGCAAATGAAATAAATCATACAGAAGTCACAGGTAATCATATGTATGATCAAGCAGATATTCAAAGAAATGGTTCAAGAGACGAAGAAACAGCAGCAGAATTAGCTGATAATAATTATCCCTTGGCGGATTCAGAAGAAATTGAGGAATCAGATGCTGGCGTTAATAGCGCATATGGATGGATTGCAGCAGCGTTATCTGTAATATCTTTCTTCATTATGCCGATAATATTTGGAGGTGCCGGTATAGTTCTTGGTTTTATGGCTAGACGTAGAAATGCGGAAATGTTAGGCAATACAGCTATCATTGTTGGAGCAATCTCGATTGCCCTTAGCTTGTTTATCTTGCCATTTTTTTAAAAAAGAAGCTGATTTATTTCAGCTTCTTTTTTCTTGAAATTTAATGGGGAAATTCAGCGTGCTTTGATTATTAATGATATACTATTGGGAGTCGAATTTGTTTAAAGGAAAGTAATAATATGCACCTGGATCCAATTTATAGGGATCTGCATCAGGGTTAAGTGTTTTGAAGTCGGTAATTATATCTTTCATATTTATTTTTCCTGTTCGTGTTTGTTCCAGTTTTTCAGATAAGGTCAATATCGTATCACCATGATGAGCTTGAATTTTTACAACACCTATTTCTTTAGGTGTAACCACTTCATCCTCAGCAAAGAAATCTTTACTTTTCAATGGCGTACCTTTTGTAAGGTCATTATATATACTCATTAATAACAGAATAACGAACAGATAAATAGCCATTCTCTTAAACCAATTCATTTTTATATTCACATCCTGTTGAGTGGCTTAATGGAGGAGGTATGGGACATGGAATCAAGTATATTTGATGCAGACTGGATGTTGTTTGCTATTACTTTTTTTGGGACGATGTTTTTAATTGGAGAAATACTCGTTAATATGCGTGGATTGTTTGGTTTATTGGGTATAAGTCTTATAACATTTTATTTTTATGAGAATATCGTTGAACCAGGCACCTTTATACTTATGCTTATTATATACTTTATTGGATTATTACTTATAATTATTGATGGTAAAATTATCAATGATGGAACACTGGCAACGTTAGGTTTGGCTAGTATGCTATTAGCAACAGCTTTAGCAGCACCTACGATTAATGCAGGGCTATATGCAATTACCGGGGTATTGGTTGGAAGTGGTTGTTCATTCTTATTACTTAAACGATTCAAAAGCAGAAATATGTGGGAAAAAATTGCTCTTAAGGATCGTATGACAAAAGACCGAGGGTATAATTCCATGAATAAAGAATATGAAAAGCTCGTTGGAGAGAAAGGAAAAGCAATTACCGATTTACGTCCTGTTGGCACAATAACAATCAACGGACAAGATTATAGCGGTATTTCAAATGCACAGTGGATTGAAAAGGACAGTTCAATAGAAGTTGTCTCTGTTAACGGCACAAGAATACTTGTAAAAAAATCGAAATCATAACACTAAGGATCTGGAAAACGACAACCCTTGTATAGCAATTGTAAACATAGTGTAAATTATTCTAAAATCACTTTACAAATAATGCTTAGTTTTTGATAATAGGGTGTGGACAAGCTATTCATAAAAGCCACAACATGAGTGAGGTTGAATAATAATTGGATATTAATGTACAACAACTCATTTTTGAGTTCGTCGGTGGATTGGGGATATTTCTTCTCGGAATTAAATACATGGGAGAAGGCCTTCAGAAATCGGCTGGTGATCGATTAAGAGATATACTCGATAAATTTACGAGTAATCCATTTCTTGGGGTATTAGCTGGTGTAATTGTTACTGTTCTAATTCAAAGCAGCTCGGGGACGACTGTACTTACCGTGGGACTTGTCAATGCAGGTTTTATGACGTTAAGACAAGCGATTGGCGTTATCATGGGTGCAAACATAGGTACGACTGTAACTGCATTTATTATCGGTATTGATATTGGTGAATATTCTTTACCAATCATAGCTGCTGGATGTTTTTTATTGTTTTTCTTTAAAAATCAGAAAGTAAATGCAGTAGGTCAGACTGTATTCGGTTTTGGCGCTTTATTTTTTGGGCTAGGTTTAATGAGTTCTGGGATGAAACCTTTACGAAGCTTGGAAATGTTCCATGAATTAACCGTCGACATGAGTTCTAACCCGGTACTTGGCGTTGCTATTGGAACCGTATTTACGTTAGTTGTACAAAGTTCCAGTGCGACTATTGGTATTTTACAAGGTCTATTTAGTGAAGGTGCGATTAGTTTAAAAGCAGCTGTACCAGTTTTATTTGGAGATAATATTGGTACGACGATTACAGCCATCATTGCTTCGTTAGGCGCAACAGTGGCAGCTAAAAGAGCCGCCTATACACACGTAATCTTTAACTTAGTAGGTGCGACTGTTTTTTTAGTAATCTTAGATTTATTTACAAAATATGTGTTATTTTTACAAAGTCAATTTAACTTAAATCCCGAAATGACTATTGCATTTGCACATGGGAGTTTTAACATAGCAAATACAGTTATTCAATTCCCATTTATTGCTATGCTTGCCTGGATCGTAACGAAAATAATTCCCGGAGAAGATGTGGTGGTCGAATATAAGCCTAAACATCTCGACCCAATTTTCATCCAGCAATCATCAACGTTAGCCCTTGACCAAGCTAAATCGGAAATTATTCGAATGGGAGAATATTCATATAGAGGGTTGGAAGAGACGAGTTTATATTTAACGACCCAGCAACAGAAACATTCAGAAATGGCTATGCAAATAGAAGGGGCGTTAAATAACCTTGATCAGAATATTACGGATTATTTAATTAGTATTTCCAGTGGTAATTTATCCGAAGCAGAAAGTGCGAAGCATACCGCATTAATGGATTCGGTTCGCGATATAGAAAGAATCGGTGATCATTTTGAAAACATTGTTGAATTAATTGATTACCAAATATCAAATAAAATCAATCTAACTGATAGTGCACTTGAAGATTTAAATAATATGTTTGACCTAACTATTTTAACCGTAAAGCAAGCAGTAAAAGCCTTTAATTTAATGGATAGAGAGGAAGCACTTGTAGTTGTTCAAAAAGAGGACCAAATTGATAAAATGGAACGCACTTACCGTAAAAAACATATTATTCGAGTAAATGAAGGGAAATGCTCTGGTTCAGCCGGGATTGTTTTTGTTGATATTATTAGTAACTTAGAGCGTATAGGGGATCATGCAGTTAACATAGCAGAAGAAGTATTAAGCGAAAAATTATA
>NZ_JBPYCR010000005.1:0-38188 GCF_051846915.1 Virgibacillus sp. W0181 | reverse complement strand
CGTCGATTGTAAAATTAAGCTAGACAACTAAAAAAGTCATTCGTGGTACACTCGATATGTGTTTCCAACCACAGAAAACATAGGAGTGATCACAAATGACCTACACCCATCTTACCACGGATGAACTTGTGATGATAGAATCTTATTATCATCAGCGTATCCCTGTTATGAAAATCTCAGAGCTTTTAAAACGTTCACGTCAAACGATTTACAACGTTACTAACTTTTTCCACAAAGGGCATACTGCCCTTGATTACTATAAGCAATACAAAGAAAATAAAAAACGTTGTGGAAGACATACAATCATTTTGCCTGAGAAACAACAGGCATACATCAAAGAGAAAGTTGCCAAAGGCTGGACACCTGATGTCATTATTGGTCGTGCTGAAAAGCCTGTGAACTGTTCTATGCGTACCCTTTATCGTCAATTCAAAAATGGAATATTTGATAAAACGACGCTTCCAATGAAAGGAAAAAGGAAACCAAATGGTCATCAAGAGCGTCGAGGAAAACAAGCTTTTAAGCGAAATATTGCTGAAAGAAAAATAGATTATCCCGCCTTCAAGAGAGAGTTCGGACACATAGAAGGAGACACCATTGTTGGAGTTCATCACAAAAGTGCTGTCATCACATTAGTTGAACGTCTTTCAAAAGTTATCTTTACCTTGAAACCAAAAGGACGTAAGGCAAGTGATATTGAAACTACCTTGAATCAATGGTTTCAGTCCATTCCTAGAAACATGTTTAAATCAATCACATTTGATTGCGGGAAAGAGTTTTCCAATTGGAAGTCACTTTGTAATCAACACGACGTCGCTATTTATTTTGCAGATCCAGGAACGCCTTCTCAGCGTGCCTTGAATGAAAATTCCAACGGCTTACTGCGAAAGGACGGTCTGCCAAAGGAAATGGACTTTAATCAAGTCAATCAGGCTTTCATTACATCAGTCGCAGACAAGAGAAATCAAATACCAAGAAAATCTTTAAATTATCAAACACCATTGGAAACATTATCAAGGTACGTAAACGAATCAGATTTGTCTAGCTTATATTGACAAATGAAAATATAAAAAAGCGAAAGAGCCTTGCTTAGAAACGTAGCGACTGTGCCAACTCAAAGCTGGTGATTCGATGTTGGAACTGTAGCTTCTCTTTCGCCCCACCGTAAAGAATTGTACGTCGAAGCTAGACAGCTATGCGAAAATTTTTATAGTTTCTTTTCATTTGAAAAAAAGCCTTTAAAGGCCTTTTTCACTGTTTACTATCCATATACATACCATCTGTTGTCTGAAGTTTTCCATATGGGTTAATATATGTCCGATTCGATTTTTTTTGTTTTTTTACTTGCTTCATATCCTGCTTTAATTCATCGAAAAGGTTATTCATTTTTAATTTAATTTTCTCATTTGAGGCGATTATTTGTTTGCCGATTTGTTCTTCTTGCTCAGTATATGGCGGCTTCATTTGCTCTATATATACGGCGCGTTCATTAATCAACTGATTAGCAGCAGCGATCACTTCGTCTCGTGTATTTATCGTAACCGGCTGTTCCAATATATTTTCCAATTTTATTGTCAGGTTATAAAGGTGTTCCAATTGATTCATTACACTTGTGCACCTTGTGCATATTTTTGGGGTGCTGCTTTTTTCATTACTTCTTTCCATGTATTACGGAAGTCAGAAACAAATTCCAGAACTTCTTCCAAAGCCATGCTATCATTTTGAATGTTCGCTTCTTGAAGTCGATAATTCATATATTCATATAATGGAAGGAGCTGGCTGGATATTTCCGCTTTTTGGTCAAGTGTCAGCATTAATTCCTGAATAATGTCCTGTGCTTTTTGAATGTGTTTGTTTTTTCCTTCGAAATCTTTTTCTTCCAAGTCTTTCATTGCTTGTTTAATAAATTTAATACAGCCATTATAGAGCATTAACGTTAATTGGCCTTTTGATGCCGTATTTACTGCATTGTTTTGGTATGTTTCATACTGTTTAATTGGGGACATTCCGTTTACACTCCTATCAGAATGGTTTTTATTAAAGTAAAGTTACATTCCGCCCCCGCCAAATTGGGAAAAAAGCTGGGCAGATTGATCGTTTAATCGTTGAATTGTTTTTTCCATTTGAGTAAACTGATTCCAGTATCTGTTTTCAACACGAACCATTCTTGCCTCAAAATCAAAAATTCGTTCATTTAATTCTTTCATTCGTTTCCCTAATGTATAGTTATCCAATGTATGAGTACTTTTTCCTGCACGTTTTTCAATGTTATCTTTTGTCGCTTTAATTTCTTTGTCTAAACGGTTAACCAAACCTTCACTACTATCTGTTGCGCGATTGGAAAATAATTTATACACTTCATTCGGTTTATCTCGTAATGCATCCTTTAATTGTTTTTCATCCACTACGAGTTTCCCGCCATCCAAGTAGTTTTTACTTGTAGTTATGCCAATATGATTGATGGAGGTAATATCTCCGCCCGTATCAACTTGGGAATACCAGCTTCTGCGCATGGCGTACATACTGTTGGAAATGACCGCTTCCCCTCTTAAGAGCCCGCTTTTTGCTTTTTCTTCCCATTTCTTAATTTGATCCTCTGACATTTCTTCTTTTTGTTCATCTGTAAGTGGTTTGAAATCACGATGAATTTCTTCGGTTTGGGATTTGTTCATCTTATCAATAACTTCATTGTATTTATCCACAAAAGCCATAACCGTCTCAAAGGACGTTTCCACGTCTGTTGTTACAGTAAGGCGTGCATTACCGGTTGTTTCATTATGGAACTGCATATTTATCCCGTTTAATTCATAAGAATTGTTCTGCGTTTCAATATCCAGTCCATTATTATACGTAAATTTCGCATTTTGTCCGCCTGTTTCTTTTGCAGTGTCCAGTTTCAATACCTCTGTGAAAAAAGAGTTGTAATTTTGGGAATTGGGATCCGAGTCAAATACAATTTCTTTACCATTTTCATTATAGCTGCCGGTTCTTGTCGTCTCCAATACAACTTGTTCTGTTTGGGCATCGTAAAAGGCCCGAACATTGTTGTCTTCTTTCGTAATACGTTTCAAAACCTGATTTAAAGTATCGCCTTCTTTTATCTCAAATGAGTGCGGTTGCCCACTCCCATCTTTATCAAATGTTTGAAAAGAATAGGTGCCATGCATCGTACTATCCAATAGAGCATTAGCATCATCAATCGCAGGCGGCTCTGTGCTAACATTAATCGCACTCGTTGCCAGTTGGGTAACGTTAATTTCATACATCCCATTGGCTGTACTTGTGTTACCAGTTGCCACAACCGCATTCTCCTGTGAAGATGTTACCTTTTTTGGATTGTACGTATATGACATCTTCATATCCGACATCATTCTTTCCAAATCCAGCACCGAGCGATTCACTTCCCGAAAAGCGTCTCGTTTCCACGTTAACATCGTACGCTTTTCTTCCATTCGATCAAGCGGCATCCGTTCAGCTTCCATCAGCTTATTAACCATGGATTCAATGTCCATTCCAGTAGCTAGTCCCCCAACACGCATCACCATTTCAACCGCCTCCTTTAAATCTTCTCATCAATTAAAATCCCCATAAAATTAGCCATTGCTGCATACATGTCCAGCATTTTCTTTGGCGGAATTTCTTTAATTACTTCGTTTGTCAATGGGTTTACCACTGTTACGTAATATTCATTTAACTCATCATGAAATTCGAATTTCAAATTTGTTTGCTGCGGATCGATAAACCCGTTTAGTTGATCAACAACGGTTTCAACATCTTTGGCATGAATCGGGTCTTCACTATTCCCATTTTCTTCATTGTTGTGTTTTACAATTCGATTCATAACTGACATGCGGTTTTTTATGTAGTCATCGTTGTATAAAGGTTCTTTTCCAGTCGGCACCTTTTCTATTTTCATTGTGTAGACAACTCCCCGCTATCCTTATTTAATCTTACCTGTTATATCGGATAGAACGAGGTATTTGTTAAGAAAATATGCACAATTAGAAGTTTTAACCTAAAAATAATAACTATTTTTCTTTTTTTGTCTTCAACAATGAAGTAAGGTCAACTGGTGTATTGGCTGCTTCATTGTTTTCCTTCTGGATCATATCATAAAGTTCCTTTCGATATACGTCGACAGATGACGGAGCATGAATTCCTAATTTAACTTGATCTCCCTCAATACTAATTACTTTGACCTCTATATTCTCACCAATTTGAATGGCTTCACTTTTCTTTCTTGAAAGTACAAGCATGGCTAATCTCCTTTCGCCTTTGTAGTTTCAGGTGGAACAAGTGGAGCCTTTGCAGGATAATCATCCAAATTTAAAATATATTGCTTCCCTTGCTTATGGGCTGAATGGATGACGAGAGGGGCTTTTAAATTTAACGTACTTTTACTAAACGGTTCTTTCACGGTAACAATCGTATATACAGCAACATCTTCCGGTTTCTTAATTTGCAGCTTTTGTACGACGGATTCGTCCAAGTCAAATATATAGTTTTCATAAAACCGATAAGGGTTGGCGATAATAAAAGCAAGCGTTGGCGTTTTCACAGATTGCAGCGTTTGAAAGATGTCATTATCTGGTATATGCAACAAAACAAATTCCTTCTCTTCAATAAAACCAGGTAACCCTTCCGGAAATTGAATGATTTTTTCTTGATCAATTTCAATCTCACCTAAATACTTCGTCTGAATATCCATTATAATTGTGTTCACTCCTCATTAGCTTTTCCAATATTTATATAGAATCGGAAAAAAGATGGATAAAATCAATTTCAAGCTGCGCATATTGTTCCATCGCAACCTCAACATTTCCTCTTTCATGTGAAATTTCGGGATTATTCTTTACCACTTGAATAACTGGCTTATTCTCTTGTGCTTTAATTTTTATTTCTGCAGGTTCATAGTGAATTTTCACAGCAAAGGGGGACGGAATAAACTTCATCCCAATTCGCTTCATTTGATTATGACCATTGACAAGGGCCTGTTCTTTAATCGGATTGCTCTTCAGTTCAATGCGCATAAGCTGCGTTCCTTGTTCCGCTCTTCGCCCAGTGCCTTCGTTAGCACTGTTTAATCCCGCCTGGGCCTGTTTTTCTACCAGTTTACGTGTACTCATTAGATTCATTTCCTCCCACGCTTGTGTCTGATCAATGGATAGCTTGGAAGGTATTTTTTCTATGGAAATTTCTGCTTTCGGCTGTTCGATGGATAAATCGGCATGCGGTTGTTTTATCATTTGTTTTCCGGCTTGTTGCTGAATACTGATTTGAGCGAGTTGTGATTCCATTCTAAATTGAGGTAATTGCATCATGAAAACCTCCAGAGTTTTCGACATATCATTACGGTTTGAATAGAAGGTAAAACAGGAAAGCCCTGTACCTCGTTAAACTGGAGGCAGGGCTGCAATTATTAGCTACATTCAACGAAGAAAGTCGATCAAGGAAGGCTGGATGATTCGTGATCCGGCTGCGAGCGCAGCACGGTGAAGCGTTTCCTGCGTCATTAAATTAGTAATCGCCACTTCAAAATCAATATCTTCATTATTGGACATCGTTCTTTTTGCAATAATTTCTTGTTCGTCCAAGCGATTTTCAACTAATTCTAACCGGTTCATCCGTGCCCCAAGATCAGCACGTGCTTTAATGATTTCAGTTGCACTGTTATCCATTGTTTCGATATGACTGGAAATATTATCGACGTTGTCATTTCCTAAATCATCGATGAAATTCTGGACATTATCAAAAAGTTCCTTAGTAAAGACATCATCGGGATTCACATTTGCTTGAATTTCTATATCCTTTGATACTTCAATCATAACTGATGTTGAATTTTCAGGATATGTACCGTTTTCTAAATTTACCGGTTTTTCATTCGTATTCGTGCCATTAAAAATAAACTTCCCATTCACTTTTGTATTAGCAATTTCGGCTAGATGCTCTTTTAATTGTTCGGCTTCTTCTTTTATACTGTTTCTTTCTTCGCTACCGTAAGGAGCATTGCTAGCTTGTACAGCAAGTTCATTAAGACGGTGCATCGTCTTTGTAGCTTTATCGAGTGCGGCGTCTGAATTATCCATCCAATTATGAATTTCACCCGTGTTTCTTTTGTATTGTTCAACTTCGGTTACTTGTGTTCGATAATTCATGCCTTTCATCGCAATTACCGGATCTTCAGATGGCCGGCTAATTTTCTTTCCGGTATATAGTTGTTCCATATATTTATCCATTTTCGTCTGGCTGCTCATTAAATTACGTAGCATATTATTCGACAGCATCGTTTGAGTAATTCGCATGATTATCCCCTTACCTTCCGACAAGTCCCATATTATTTATGACCCGATCAAGCATTTCATCAACAGTTGTCATGCTTCTTGCAGCAGCATTGTATGCATGCTGAAATTGAATCATATTCGACATTTCCTCATCAAGGGAAACGGCACTCGTGCTTAATCGCTCTCTTTCAACTTGTCCAAGCAAAATTTCTGTATTGCCAGCCATTCGGTTCGCTTCCTTTGCTTGCACACCAAGATTGCCTATAACAGAGGCGAAATAATCTCTAACGGAAGCTTGATCCAGTTCATCTAAAGGTTTGTCAAAGATGTTTGCTAACTTCAATGCATTATCTCCATTTCGTGATCCTTTATCTACGGCACCTGTAGCTATTTTGTCCGGATTATCCAGTAATGTTGTATTAACGGTAATTTTCAACGCTTCTCCTGTTCCAGGATTATCAAATGTAAAGAATTCAATTCCTGCTTGCCCATCTAGGTCTACCCCTGCTTGATGTTGCTCATTAAAAGCATTTGCCAGTTCTTTAGCAATTTGATCAAGCTCCGCAAGCATTGCCGGGTAATCACCGGTTACTTCATTACCATCTTTGTAGCCATACGCTTCAATTAATCCGTGCAAAGCGCCAATTGATTCCAAAGGAAGATTCAGTGTTGTGTTTCCAACATGGACGGCTGTTACTTCTTTTTGTCCATTTTCTTCGTTAGAAAACTCTGCCTTTAGCTCATTTATCGTACGAGTGTTGTCATTATCTACTTCAATTAAATAAACATTATCGTTCCCGGTCTTTATCGGTTGACCAGATGAATCAACAAGTTTAATAGATACAATCCCATCGGCAACTTTGAGTGAGCTTTTGCTGCTTTCATGATAATCTACTTCAATATTTACAATTTGAGACAGCTCGTCCAGCAATTGATCCCGTTTGTCGTATAAGTCATTAGGCAAATAGCCATGAGGTTCTACTTTTTGCACTTGGCCATTTATATCATCTATTTGTTTAAGCAAAGAATTAATCGTCGACTTTTTATCGTTATTATCCGGGTCATTATTTACTAAGATATTAATTTGATTATGTAAATCCGTACGAATAGAAGATAGCGACTTAGATAAATAGTTAAGTGTTTCCGTCACCGCTAAACCTCGATTGACTACGACTGATCTTGCACCCGAATTATCCGGGTTGACAGCCAAGTCCTGAAGTGACTGCCAAAATTCATCAATCGTTTTTGCCAATCCACTGTCGGATGGTTCGTTCAGCAGGTTCTCCATTCGACTCAGTGCCTTTGACTTTTCACTCCAATAGCCAACATTGCCACTTTCAGCACGATATTGAAAATCCAAGAATTTATCACGAATCCGCTGTACAGAACCGACATCTACACCTGTGCCCATTTGTCCCGGGAGGCGGGATTGTGTACGGGAAGCTGCAGGGGGATAAGGAGATGCTGTTTCAAAGTTAATGCGTTGTCTGGAATAACCTTCCGTATTTACATTCGATATGTTGTGCCCCGTTGTATAAAGGGCAGATCGTTGGGCATAAAGTGCCTGTTTGGCCATTTCCAGTCCGTGAAATGTACTCATAGCTTGTACTCCTTTTTGTTTATTCTAAGCTTATGCTTTGGAATCAAATAAAGATCGTTTGGATGTGCCTGAAGAAGATTGGTGTTTATTATAATTCATATTTTCAATGGTTGGCTGGATCATATTCAATGACATATGGATGAATTTCATAGATTGGTCAATTAGATCTCTATTTAACTGTTCCTGTTGTTTCAGCTCGGTAATAGTATGGGTTAACTTTGTTGTGATGTTTGCCAGCTCCAGCTTTTCACGTTCGTTTTCTAACATCTCCAGCATGGACGTAACCGTCATTTCCGCTTGCTCAGACGGATTGCCTTGTTTTGATAACCACGCATTCACTTTCTCCATTCGGTCGATTTCGATTTGTTCAAGCAACTGTGTATATTTCCGTTCCTTCGTTAATAAAGCCTGCAGCTCATCGATGGTTCCCTTTTTTATAGCTTCTGTTTTTTGTTCGGATATTTCCAATAAATACGTATGAATATCAACCAACTTTGCAATTGATTGAATAATATTTTGCATGGACATGTACTGTCCTCCTTTTATATCCGCTTTGACCAAAAGTCAATCATCTTTTGTGCAGATCTTTCCGGATTCACGGTATACTCACCGGTATCAACTGCCTTTTTTATTTCTTGCACATACGCAGTTCGTTTTTGACCGGTTTTATTATTCTCCTGGAGTTGTTTCGCTTCATTGGATATATTCAGTTCGTCGTTTTTAGCTGTTTTATGTTTATCTAATGGTTTTTGCAAATGATTCTTATATGCATTTAAGTTCGAAAAATTTGATCCCTGTATTTTCATGAAACCCCTCCTATTTAAGGAAAAATTTAATTTTTATTTAAACATTTTACTCTGTCCATTACTATTTCTATCGACAGACAATCGCCGGTTTTAAATTAATTTCAACCTTTTTTCGTTTTATGTTTATCTATTGCATAATAAATTGTTGATTTTTCCTCTTTTCTCTGTTTTCTTTCTTTTGTTTGTGCTTCCAGCTTTTCTTGCAAATACAATTCGTTCAGCAAAGATCCAGAACATTCCTGACATAATCGCCCTTCACTTATTGGTGCACTGCATTTTTCACAAGGGTAGGCCAGATTAGGAAACTGTGAATTTCTCAGTCTACCCTCCTTAATAAATTTCATAATAAGATCTTTTTCCACTCCGGTAGTTTCAACAATCTCATGGATTGTTGCTTCTCGATTTTTTTGTTTTGATAAGAAGCCATAGACAATATTAAACGCTTCTTCTTCTTTTTGATAACATGTATGGCAAATGTCACGAATGGACTTGGCAAACACTGCTCCACAGCAGGAGCAATTATCCAGCTCAGCCATAATATTACCTCCCGTATTTTAATCATCATTATAACACGTTCATGCACGCTTCTCTATCCTCGCACCAAAGTATAAGAGACCACTTCCGGACACCCATTCTGTTTTAGCAAGCGCGCGGCATGTCTTAGTGTCGTTCCCGTTGTATATATATCATCGACAAGAATAACCGGTTTGTTAATAGTTGTTGCTATTTTAAATGGATTATTGACGGATAAACGTTCCTGGCGTGTTTTCTTGGATTGTTTTTCACTACCCGACCGGTGAAGTATTTCGTGTATTGGCAACGGCAGATAGGTAGCTAGTACATGTGCTTGATTAAAGCCTCTTAATAAATATCTTTCTTCCGTTAATGGAATTGGGACAATAAGCGCGTTTTTATTAAAACGAGGCAAATTAGCAGAAAAAGTTTCCTTGAATATTGATTTAAAGGCAGCAGCAAGACAGTAGTCACCACGGTACTTCCAAGCGGAGATTATTTCCTTCATTTTTTCATTGTAGACATAAATGGAAATATTGAATGTTAATGGGTCCCCTTTGTCACTTTGACGTTCCCACCATAGGCAATCAGGACAAACATCCACAGTTGATTCACGGCTACAACCTTTGCATCGCCTACCCTCAAGAAACTTCAAAGATGTGGAACATTCGCCACATAGTCGTTCTTGTTTTTCACATAAAAACAAATTGCTCCAACTCACTTCAGATACAATCTCCTGATCACACCATAAACAGCTCATTCTATACAAACCCTCCCCGTTTATTCATTGAACGAATGGAACGAATTGAACCAGTTATTGCTGTCGTTTTTCCTTGATGAAAATAGATCACTTCTCCTTTTGGATCATCAGCACTTCTGCCGGCGCGTCCGGCAATTTGCACGAGTGCCGACTCGTCGAATACTTCATGATCGGCTTGGATGACCGCAACATCGATTGATGGAAATGTTACACCTCTTTCCAATATCGTCGTTGTTAGAAGCGCAACTAGTTGATTCTTCCTGAATGCAGCTACTTTTTCCTCTCGATCGGTATCTTCCGCATGTACAGCGGCGATCGCTTGTTTACTCCGGATTATATTTTCTTTAATAAGTACTGTAGCCAGACTTTCAAGCATCTGATTTGCTAGTTCAATCGTCGGGACAAAAACTAGCAACTGGCGTTGTTGATTCTCTCTCTCTTTTAACCAGTGGATAAAAGACTTTGGCAACGCGCCTTTATATAAATCTTTTTTTAAAGAAAAGCACATCTTGCAGGTCGGGACCGGGAGAGGTTTACCATGAAATCGTACCGGGACAAATAGGTGAGGCAATTGGTTCAATTTGATTCGTCTATGAAGTTCTGGTCTTGGAGTCGCTGTTAAGTAAATAATTGTATGTAGTTGTTTTTGTGCACGTGTTGTGGCTAAGGGAAGAGAAGGATCAGCGTGGTATGGAAAAGCATCTATTTCATCAATAATGACAACATCGAATGCTTGTTTAAACCGCATTAGCTGATGGGTAGTAGTTATAATGAGCTGAGTGGTCCCATCTTTATCCCGGCTACCTCCATACAGTGCTTGTATGGGAACAGATGGAAAGGCTTTTTGTAATCTTGGTAGCAATTCCCTGACGACATCTGCCCTTGGTGTAGCAACACAAATACGTTTGCCAAGCTGAAGTGCCGCAGTTAATCCCGGGAAAAGCATTTCTGTTTTTCCGGAACCACAAACAGCCCAGACGAGTAATTCTTTTTCATTTGATCGTATAGCTTGTGCAATGCGGTTTGCAGCAGATTGCTGGATATCTGTCAACTGTCCTTCCCACATGCATGGGTGGGTGTATTTCATCCAGATTACATCTCTTCCTGACCAATAATAAAGTGGTTGGCACGCCATAATCCGTCCCATATTAATGCATTTTCTGCAATATAAGTGGGTTTCATTACATGAGGGGCATGGAATTATGCCAAACAGAGATCTTTTTCGATTGCCGCACCGTTGACATTCATTGTAAAGGAGTCGATGGGTGATAGATGGGACAGGGGTAAACCAGGAGAGTTGTAGAAGTTGTTGAAAAGCTGTTTCTTGCAGATTAATTTCGTTTCGGATCAATAACTTTCCCGCATATCGACTGGCTAGATCGAGTTCTTGTTTAGCCAGTTCGATAGTTGGCCGTTTAATTTGCAGTTTTATTCACTCCCATTTCTTCTAATGTAAATGGTGAAACTTCATTCAAATAAAAAAACAAAACTGCCTGCTGAAGTACTAACCGGTAGTTTTGTTTTCTTATGTAACGTTATTCGGTGTACCAGCTAACACCAAGTGCCCCTTCTCCTAAATGCGTTCCGATAACGGGTCCAAAATGGCTAATCACTGTTTCTATCGACGCGTATTTTTCGGAAAATCCGTCGCGAAGGGCGACCGCTGACTTTTCATCATTCGCATGAATAAAAACGACCTTTTTTACTGTGCCCTTTTTCGCATCTTCTTCCAACATACCCATAATTCGATGAATTGCCTTTTTACTAGTTCGAATTTTTTCAAAAGGTACAATTTTACCATCAACAATATGAAGGATTGGCTTGACCTTCAACAAACCACCAATTAATGCCTGCGCACCGGTCAAGCGCCCTCCTCGCTGTAAATGGGACAAATCATCCACCATAAAATATGCACGTGTATGTTGCTTCATGTCTTCTAGACTGGCAATTATTTTATCTGCCTGATAATCTTGTTCTGCCATTTCGGCAGCTTTTAACCCAAAAAAACCTTGGGCCATCGCACTGAGCTGAGTGTCAAAAGCATATACATCTATGTCGTCAACCATCTCACCGGCACTTTTAGCTGCATGGTATGTACCACTGAATTTACTGGATAGATGAATGGAAATAACCGCGTTATAACCTGCCTTAGCTAACTGCTCAAATGTTTCCATAAATACCCCAACAGATGGTTGGGAAGTAGTCGGCAAGACATCCGACTGTTTTACTTTTTCATAAAACGCTTCAGTTGTAATATCTAGCTCTTCCTGAAAGGATTCTTCACCGAACACAACGCTTAATGGGACCATGTGAATGGCATGTTTTTTTCTTAATTCAGCTGGAATATATGCCGTACTATCTGTAACTACCGCTACCTTCATTCTTATCTCACCCTGCTTTATCAAAATCAAATATACTTCATTATACTACTTCTACCCATCCATTGCGAATAGCGGTAACAACAGCTTGTGTACGATCATTTACATTCATTTTCTGTAAAATATTGCTCACGTGGTTCTTGACCGTCTTTTCACTTATATATAATGATTCGGCAACCGCTCGATTACTTTTTCCTTCCGCCAGTAATTGCAGCACTTGACATTCCCTTTTTGTCAATAAATGAAGCGGTTTTCGATATTCCAATTCAGCACCCGTTCCACCTGAAACATTTTCCCGCACAAGACGTCTATATTCTTCCACCAAATTGTGCGTGACTTTTGGGTGAAGATAGGAACCGCCATCATATACTACTTTTATCGCCTCAATTAGAGAGTCTGTATCCATTTCCTTTAAGAGGTAACCTTGTGCTCCAGTTTTTAACGCGTGTGTTACATAATTTTCATCATCATGAATCGATAGAATAATTACTTTTGTATTAGAAAATTGTTCAACAAGTTCTTTTGTAGCTTCAACACCGTTAGTATTGGGCATATTAATATCCATAAGAACAACATCCGGTTTGTACTCATTTACAAGTGTTACAGCAACATCCCCATCACTACCTTCAGCGACTACATTGAAGCGCGGTTCGAATTCAAGGACGCGTTTGACCCCCTCGCGAAATAACTTGTGATCATCAATTAAAACAATCGAAATGATTTTATCTGTATTCATTTTTTGACTTCCTCCTGCTACTACTCTTTTGTATTTGTTAGTTATTAGTTCATTTATTATTAGATTCAGGTTATATATTGTATATCGGAAGGTTCATTTTTTACTAAAGGGTCCTTTTTTCTTAATTTTCGAATCGATCGTAGCCTTTATGCATCATATCAAATTGCCTAATCATTTTAACGAATCAGATGGCACAGAAATAAAAATAGTTGTTCCGCTTCCACTAACTGAGTCAATGGTTAATTTTCCATCAAGCATTTCGACTCGTTCTCTCATGCCAATTAACCCGAAGGATTTTTCTTTTATCGATTGTGGATCAAAACCTATTCCATTATCCTTTATAATAACAGTTAATTGACTGCTAATCATCTCCAATTTCACAGTAATTCGGGTAGCTTGGGCATGCTTAACCGCATTGTGCAGTGATTCTTGTACGAGTCTGAAGAAGGCTACTTCATACTTTTGATGGAGTCGTTTATCCTCTCCCAATGGAATGAATTCAATGTTCATTTTATGGTAGTCAGCAATGGTGGAAATATACTTTTTCAAAGTCGGAACCAATCCCAAGTCGTCCAATGCCATTGGACGCAAATCGTAAATAATTCTTCTTACTTCATAAAGAGATGTACGAATCGTTTCCCTTACACTTTTAATTTCTCTTAATGCGTTTTCAACACTTCCTTCGCGAAATGCTAAGTCTACCAGCTCCGAACGAAGCAACAAGTTAGCAAGCATTTGTGCAGGTCCGTCATGAATTTCACGTGATATTTTTCTTCTTTCTTCCTCTTGTGCTTCAATAATTTTCAAACCAAATTCCTGCTTTTCTTTCGCTTCTTCGATCAGTTCATTCACTTGACTGAAATCATCATGTAAGTATGTTAGAATGACAGATATCTTTCTTGCCAGCCCTTCCGCACGTTCCATTGTATTTGATAGTCTTAACAATCTTCTTTCCAATTCATCCCGCTTCGATCGTAACGATTTTTCTTCCTGTCGAAGCATTGCTAACTCCGTCTGCAAGGAATGTGTTTTTTCATACACTTCACGTATTTCACTTTCCGAATACTTATTAAAATGCTTGCTCACTTCCGACAATCTGCGCCTTGATTGTCTCACAGTAAGATCAAGCTTATCGCCTTTCTCGATATAATCGGTCACTTTCAGTTTCGTCTTTTGTAGTTCTTCTTTTAATAATTCATGCTCTCTTCTTGCTTCTTCACTAATGTTAAATATTTCATCTTTACTGTTTTCCACCACATCGACCATTTCATGAATAATATGGTCCAGTACTTTTTCACTTGGTTTTTGGACTGAATCTTTCGCTAACTTTTGGGCCATAAACTTTCACCAACCTATGATATACTAATACGGAATTACATTTTTCTTTTAGGGGCTCACCTAAAATTTCCTTAAGAAAATTTTAGGTTTTTAGTACTAAATCTTTTATATACCCCATTTTTTCTATCATAAACCATAAAAACCGTTTAGAATGTTCCGAGGAGGTGAGTACAATGTTGCATCACTATTATACAGTGAAGAATTCCGGTGTAGATGAACAAATTATTCAAAAGTCACGATTTATTGGCTATGTAAGACGTGTCGAAACGGAAGCGGAAGCGCAAGCATTTATTCGAGAAATCAAGAAAAAGCACCACGATGCAACACATAACTGTTCCGCTTATATGATCGGAGAAAACGATGAGATACAAAAAGCTAATGATGATGGTGAACCAAGCGGCACAGCCGGGATACCCATTCTAGAAGTAATAAAAAAACAAAAGTTAAAAGATACTGCAATTGTAGTAACAAGATATTTTGGAGGTATAAAGCTTGGGGCAGGTGGCTTAATACGTGCTTATGGGAGTACAGCATCCCAAGCCATTAAAACTACTGGTATCGTTCATAGAGAGTTGATGCAAGGTATCTCCATTATTGTTGAGTATTCATTACTAGGTAAACTTGAAAATGAGCTTCGTAATTCCAATCATATCCTAGATTCAATAAAATATCTAGAGCAAGTTGAATTTCTTGTTTTCGTACAAATGGACCAGGTCGCAAACTTTAATAAATGGATAATCGACCTTACAAGCGCTCAAGCCAAAGTGAATAATACGACTGTTAAATATGCCGAATTGGACGTAGATTAAAACGTTCTGCGCAACAGACAAACATTTACGGAATCAGTATGGAAAATTCGGCTTATCACCATGCTTTGATGTTGAAAATTTCAGGTGGATTAATATAGTAGGATAGTATCTCCTGTCTGACCAAAAAGAAAAATCCAAACGAACCCAAAGTCTAATGGAAGAATTTTTGGATTATCGTTTGGATTTTTCTTTGATAACAACATGTTTGCCCTGCTCAAAATGTTTCTTTATTTTAATTTTGCACATGCTGCTTTATCGGCAATAACCGTGACGTTTGAATGTTTATGTAGAATAGATGCAGGAAATAATTCTGAGATATCTCCATTGATTAATCTAGCAATTGCTTTTGCTTTTTTCTCACCTGATGCTAACAATATAATTTCTTTGCTTTCCATAATTGATTCAATCCCCATTGAAATAGCACGCGAGGGCACTTCCCACCCGGAAGCAAAAAAGTGTGCATTTGCATTCCTCGTGGATTCGTCCAATTCCACTACATGCGTTCTGCTCGTAAACGGCGTACCTGGCTCATTAAAGCCAATGTGACCATTTACACCTAAGCCGAGTAATTGAACATCAATGTTATTTGCATCTTTTATCATTTTTTCGTATTGTTCACATTCTATATCATAGTTTTCAGCGACACCACTTGGGACATGCGTATTTTCATTTGGAATATTAATATGATTAAACAACTTTTCATTCATAAAATAATGGTAGCTGTTTGGGTTATCATCTGCCAGACCGATATATTCATCCAAATTAAAAGAAACTGCATGTTCAAATGTTATTTCGCCTTGTTTATATTTTTCAATCAAACATTCATAAAGCCCTACAGGTGTTGAACCGGTTGCCAAACCGAGAACAGGGTTGTCCAGTTCGTTTAGTTTATTAACCATTAATGCGCATGCTTGCTTGCTCATATCCTCATAGTCCTTTGCTTCAATCAGTTTCATGTTACACGCTCCTTTATTTTATTACCTAAAGCATCTCCAGCCTTAGGGTATTGAGATATTACAATAATATTATATGTTCCCTAATTTACAACTGATTTCGAATGCACAGCAGTATCGCTAGTCAATTCGTATATTAACGCTTCAATCATTTCATCAGATGACTTAATTTTACAAGACTCTGTATCATTGATCAGCTTTCTTAGCATTTTTTTTAATTTCTCTTGTTCTTTCATAGTGATCCCCCACCTTTTTCTCGTAAGCCTGCTGTAATTAACAACAAAAGTACTGTTCCTATAATAAAGGAATTCATTGTAATTGTCACTTGTTTTTTTGTTTTGTATAAACTTTAACTGATAACGCAATGCACGTTATTAGCCCATATACTGACCGTTTACTATTCATTTATACCCTGTTCCATCTAGCTGAAACCATCAAGTTTCAATCGCCTATACTATTCTATGCACAAGGGTGTAATATGGGTGCATTTATACATCAACTTTTGTTTGCATGCATTCTGCTAATTGCCCAAAACAAAAACCGCAGGCATTTATTGCTCTACGGATAAATCATTAGCCTTCTTGTTTGTTTTTCCAACGATTAAATTCTAGATACTCTTTAAATTGATCTTTCGTCACACCAGAATCCATTGCTTCTTGTACAAGCTTAAGCCATTCATCATCCAACTGTTCTTCAAGATCAACCTCTTCTCCACTCCGAATCAATTCATTTACAGATATGTTAAGTACTTCACTTATTTTCTCCATAAATTGGATGGATGGATTCGATTGAAGATTTCTTTCAATAGAGCTTAAATAAGATTTTGCTACACCGGCTTTTTCAGCGAGTTCAGAAATAGACATCTTTTTATCTTGCCGTAATTGTTTAATCCTTAAACCGATCACGTCCATACACCTTCTTTCCAAATGAATTATATCATAGGAAGGCTATATGGTTCTATAAATATTATATAAAGCTTTTAAATTAAGTCTTTTTCCTTGTCCTCCCCTTAAATAGATCGTTCAAATGACCTGGTGAAAAGATAGTATGACGTAAACATTAAAAGGTGATTAGGAAGTTGCTTGATCGTTCAAAGGGATGCATTTCCATTACACTTTTTTCTTTTGTACGTTGTTATGTCATTATCTTTCATCGTATCCAGAAAAAGCCTTACATCTTCAACGGACAAATGAAGCGACTTAGCTTCTATCATTAATTCAACCCACCCTTGATCTTGCTCTTCTCGTTTCAATTTATTTTCCATCCCACGTACCCCCATTAATTCTCAGGCAGCACGGCCATCATAGCTTGGTAGCGTTAGATCCGTAACTTTGCGTCCTAACTTTTCAGTCAGTTTGCCTTTTTAACTGGTGAATTGATTATTTATTCCTATTATACCTCGCTTTGCATCACTTGTGGGTGTCTTCTTTTGTCACAAGAAGGCTTGTTTTATCACAGAGCTGTCGAATTTCTTTAATCTACAGCAATGATTTTATAACAGAATCTTTTATATACTTAAATTCAGCTCATTAACGGTGTATAATTGATGTAATAAAATTTTATGGTAGACATGACAACCATTTTATGGTGAAAGGGAGAATACAAGTGGATTCAAGACTGAATAATTTACATAAAAAACGAAAAAGAAGATGGCCCTATTGGGTGGGGGCGATTATTATCATCCTTTTTCTGCTAGTGGGGGGCTTTTTATACTATATATATGATAAAGTCGGTGACACCGTTTCCGATATGCATGACCCGCTAGAAAGAGATGCAGATCCGAAAAGACAAGAAAAGCTAGAGTCGATCTTTAAAAATAATGCATCTATAAATTTACTGTTGCTCGGTGTTGATGAACGTGATGGGGACAAAGGCCGATCAGATACAATGATCCTTATGTCGTTGAACCCAAAAACTAATTCCATGCTTATGTTCAGTATTCCAAGGGATACGTATGTTAATATTCCCGGCCGAGGAAAGGATAAAATTAATCACGCGTATGCCTTCGGTGATGTGGAGTTATCCGTACAAACAGTGGAGGAAGCATTTCAAATACCTGTACATTTTTATACAAAAGTAAACATGGAAGGATTTCAGCAAGGGGTCGATGCTATTGGTGGGGTCACAATCGAAAATGAACAAGCTTTTTCACAAGGTAAACATCAATTTCCAAAAGGGGAAGTTCACCTAAATGGGACAGAAGCACTCGATTACATCCGGATGCGTAAAAAAGATTCCCGCGGTGATTTGGGAAGAAATGAACGACAAAGAAAAGTAGTAGCCGCAGCCGTTGATAATGCTGCCAGTTTTTCCGGCATTAGTAAAGTCGGGAATATTCTAGATATTCTAGGTGGAAATGTAAAAACGGATTTAAATATGGAGCGCATGCAAACATTATTTACTAATTACCGTTCAGTGCGTAATAATATGAGGCAAATCGAACTACAGGGCTCCGGTCAAATGATAGAAGGGACATGGTATTATGTCGTTTCTGATGAAGAATTTGAACGAATCGAAAATGAAATTAAAAACCATATGGAAGCAAAATAGCATGAATTATGAAAAGCGCAAGCGCCCTCGCAGGCTTAGATTGCCACGTCTTGGGACTGCGCGAAAACAGCTCGTCCTACCGCAAAGTTGTGTGACGTCGCCTGGGACTGCTCGTGATTGCTCGTCCCACCGAAAAGATTAGCACCAGAACACCCTAGGACTGTAGTTACGCTTTCGTCACATCTTCAAGAATTGTACGTCGCAGCTAGACAACTATAATCGAATACATGTTATAATTAAAACGGATTTATGATTGAGGGGGTTTATATGAAAAAAGGAAGCTTAATTTTAGCCATCATCGGTATTTGCACATTAATAATTATCGGTGGTTGTTCAAAAAATGAACCAACACCAAATGACCGATTTGAATCGTATGTAGATTATTGGAATGACTTGGCATTCGAGAAAATGTACAATTTGCACGCTGAATCATCTCAGGAAACATACAAACCAGAAGAAGCTGTAGATCGTTTCAAGAAAATCTATGAGGACCTCGGCATATCTAACGTACAAATTTCGTATGACCAAATAGAAGAGGACAAGTTAAAAGAAGTATGGGAAGAAGGGACAGCAACCATTCCTTTTTCTGTTGAAATGGACAGTATTGCTGGTCCTATATCATTTAATTACGACGCAAATCTCCTTTTACAAGAAGAAGGAGAAGAGGAAGGAAAAGATTGGTTTGTCGATTGGGATCCGGGCTTTATTTTCCCACAAATAAAAGATGGTGGGGAAATTGGACTGCAAACGACTAACCCAAAACGCGGGGAGATCTTGGATCGCAACCGCATGCCTTTAGCAATCAACGATGTCGTCTATGAAATCGGCGTTGTACCGGAACGATTTGTCTCGGAAAATCAGGAGAAGAAACAAATTGCGAAAGAATTGCATATATCTGTTGAAGCAATTGACGATGCTTTAAGTGCTGGATGGGTAGAACCAAACCTGTTTGTACCATTGAAAAAAGTCCCAAAAGATAAAGTATCAGCTGCACTATGGAATATTCCATCTGTTGAGAAAAAAGAAGTTACTGGACGCACATATCCTAGTGGGGAGGCTGCAGCCCACCTTGTTGGTTATGTTGGCCCTATTACAGCAGAGGAGCTGGAAGAACAGGAACCCGGCACGTATGGAGCGAATGATATGATTGGCAAACGGGGACTGGAACAGCTTTTTGAAGATAGACTTAAAGGAGAACAAGGAGTAACCATTACAGTAAAAAGTTCAGAAGAAGAAACGGTATTAGCTGAAAAAGAAGTGCAAGACGGAGAAAATATCCATTTGACTATTGACACGATCGCACAGGAAAAATTGTTCGACGCTTATGACGGAAAAGCAGGTACGGCTGCTGCCATTCATCCAAAGACCGGAGAAACCTTGGCACTTGTCAGCAGTCCTGCTTTTGATCCAAATGAAATTGTTTATGAGGCAAGTACCGATTTATGGAATCAACTCGAAAATGACGAACAGAAACCATTAATCAATCGCTTTTCAGCTACCTTTGCCCCCGGATCTGTCATTAAACCAATTACAGCAGCAATCGGTATGCAACAAGAAACTTTAGATCCGAAAGAGGGCTTGAAAATTAACGGATTAACCTGGAGCAAGAAAGGCTGGGGAGACTATAAAGTAAAACGCGTTTCCAGTACGGACAAGCCGGTTGATTTGGAAAACGCGATGATTCGGTCTGATAATATATATTTTGCCATGCAAGCTGTCAAAATGGGTAGCAAAAATTATGTGAGCGGATTGAAGGAGTTTGGGCTTGATGAAGAAATTCCTTTTGAATATCCAATTTCAAATTCAACCATCTCTTCCAATGGAAAATTGGAAGATGAATTGATGCTAGCCAATACGAGCTATGGGCAAGGGCAAATTGAATTTAGTTCCCTGCATTTGGCGTTAACCTATACTCCTTTTTTAAATAATGGCAATCTGCTCAAACCAACGCTGCTCCTTGATGATAAAGATAAGCAAATATGGAAAGAAGACATTCTTGATGAAAATCACGCCACATTAATGACAGATCTTTTACGCAAGGTTGTAACTGATGGAACAGCGCAAGTGGCAAAAAATGCTGATTTCCCCATTTCCGGAAAGACAGGTACAGCCGAACTTAAAACGACGAGTGAAGAAAAAGGCAAAGAGAATGGCTGGTTTATTGGCTTCCCTTCCGAAGACCAAGATATTTTAATTGCCATGATGATTGAGGATGTTAAAGATATTGGTGCAAGTAAATATGTTGCTGAACAAGTAACAGAAGTGTTGAAGCAGTTAAAATAATATGTCCATCATTTCGTATATTATTTCCATGTCGAGGTGAATTTTTATATATCGGTATCTTCTACATTTAAACAAAAAATGGTTGTACAATATATCTGTCATTCATCAAAAATAGTTTCACTTTCACCTATAATAATAGGCGAATTGAAGGGATTAACAATTAGATTAAAGTGCTTATCAGAGTCGCAAATGGCTATCGAAACTTCATAAATTAGAAAAATCGAATCATGTTTCACTTTAAGCTAAAACCTGTGGCAATACAGGGTAGAAGGAAAACACACTTCAACACAGCTTAAACAAGCAATGAAGTGTGTACAATAATGATAGTATCGCTTTTTAAGCTGACTGGAACGGAAGTCAACGGACTCCTGCGGAAATAGCACGAGTCCGAAGGTCACTGTAGCAACTCGAAGAGGAGAGCTACAGAAGCTGAGGCCGTGCCCACGGAAAGCCTGTCGACTGTAGTGCAAGTCAGCGACATCAGAGCGCAAGCTTTGATTGTTCTCGTTTAACTTATTTAATAAATATTCATAGGCTTAAAATTCTCCACCAACGTTGTTTGACAAAGAACCCAAAAAAATCAACTCCTTATTCGAGCGAATAAGGAGTTGATTTTTATATATATAATCGTAATAACGATAGTGTTTTCAAATTTATCATACAACAACATGATTGTTTTATGTATGCCTTATAAAGTTTCCTCCCTGGGAGTACGATTCATTTTCATTACAGTTGTTTCATCAGCATGTAAAATGCTTCCTCATTCCGTTCATCAAGAGCTTTATCAATCAATCGCTTAACATTATCCTTTTCTAACCTTTCAAGCAATTGATCAGTTTCGCTTTGTTCATCATTTTCTTGGTGCTCGTAAATGTAATAAGGTTCCGCAATAGCAGTCAATTCATTCAAAAATTTAGGTATATAAATGAGTTTACCTATTTTGAAGTATTTTACCGTTTCATCTTTTTTAAAAGCAACTGTATCGTCTACGTTTTCAATTTGTTGTGTTTTCCGATTAATAACTATTTCATCCGCTACAATTGAATGGAATTTATATTCTTCATTGTCAATAAGCATAGTAAAATGATTTTTTTCCAGTACGATGTGAATATGTTCATCGTACGCTTTTATATAATACGGTTCTAACGTTTCCAACGCTTGCACGCATTCACCTCCTCCATCTTTGTATACTATTCGTAAAGGCAAAAACAGTATTAATACTTTTCACCTTAAGGAATCATCATAATAAGTTCAACATTACTATTCCCTAATTTCACTATTTTAAACAGTATTTTTGATACATTCTAAGTTTGTTTAATATACTAACATATTACAAAATAAAAATGAAACGCCAAATTTATTTCAATAAGACCATGAGAACTATCAAGAAACACTGAAGTGGCTTTCCCTTAAACTTCCTTTATTTATCTGCTATTTTCTTTAAATTATGTTAGATTCTAAAATACACCCCCAGAAGTATGTAAATCTTTTCACATATAAAGGTAAAAAAAACCACCCCCAACTATGCGGGAACGGCCCCTTTTATTACAATAGTTTTACCAGCTCGTAAAATGCTTGGTCATCCCTTTCATCCAAAGCCTCATCAATTAATCGTTTTACGTTTAACCGTTCTAATTCCGTTATGATATAAGAATTGTTTTCATTTGTTTCTTCACTGGTTTCTTCTTCAATATAGTACGGCTTCACAATGGTGTGTAGCTGAATAAGAAAATCAGGAAGGGAAATTAATTTTTTCATAGTAATGTAGATGATGTCTTTACCTTTTTGAAAAGCAAACTTAGATTCTATATTAACAATTTCCTGTGTTTTCCGGTCAATCCGGATTTCTTTCTCCTCAATGGGTACAAACTGATAAACCTTTTGATTAATGACAACAGAAAAATATTGATATGCTAAGATAACTCGAACGTATTCATTGCTCATTTTTATATAGTAAGGTTTTAACATTTTAACAGTTACCATCTTTCCACCTCCTGTAATTTTCAGACTATTTAGTTGATTTATTCTACAACAAATCCTTGTGGAACGCAAGGGGAATTATTGGAAAAATCAGATCAATGTGTTTTGGAACGTAACACTGGACGGGAGACACTTCCCCTTGTTCGTGCTAACCGAAAAAGTCATTTATAATCTCCTGCGTCACCCTTTTTGGTTCCACGTTATTAAACCATCTCATTTCCGTTTGTTTTACCAGTTTACTTGCTTCACTTAACTTTCCAATTCCTATTTTCATTTCAGCTTTATATCGTTTCGTTAACACATTAATTTTTTCGGCAAACTTTTCATCTGTTCCCGGCGCAACTGCAACTTTGTACAAATCAACAATGATATCGCCGTTTCGATCAGGATAAAAGGCATGAGGATCTGTACTGTCAAACATACAGAAATCCAAATCTCTGACAATAATCATATCAACACTTTTAGGATCAAAACTACAGTGGTATAGCTCAATATCCATTCCCTGTGCCTTACATGCTTCCATAACTTTTTTCATAAAAACGGATTTCCCGGTTCCCGCTCGTCCTTTGACAAACACACGATTACCTATATTTTCAATTATTTCGGGCACACAATTGACGGCTCCTTCTGCTGTATTAGTTCCAAAAAGTCGATGATAAACGTGTGGTTTTTCCTGTATTTTAGGAGAATGTAATAACAGATTTTCTATAAAGCGCCTCGCCAAGTCATTCGCCTTTTCAAAATCCATTTGATCGATATACAATTTCTCAAGCTCATCATGAATCCGAAGCCCTGTTAAAAAACACTTGTACGCTTCGTTTGCTAAATTAGCATATGCTGTACGGGAGTCATGCATATTACGATTTGCTTCTTGCGTTGTCTGTACATAAGCCCCTACATCAATTACTTGTACATTTTCCAATGCTGAATCAATTTCTTCTGAAACGATAGCTAGCGAGCGCCCCCGGATAATAACCCCTTCCAAATAATCTTTGGTTAAAGGATGATAGAGCACTTCTACTAGGTCCTCCGTTTTACATGCTGCAACCACATTTTTAATTATGTTCGTTTTTATTTTAAAGGAAGGATGCTTGAGAACAATAACGTTTTTTATATCTTGCAAATTGGAAGGGAGGTAATTCACTAATCCTTTTGCGGTATGCCCACTTACATAATAAGCTTTGTTTTGAGTCAATGAGACACTTCCTTTACTGCGATTCGTATATGTTATCTTATGTATATTCTATTGAAGGAGTGAATTATTACCGCTTTTTATTAAAAAACAAAATCGTCAAAAACCTACAGTTAAGGCTTGACGATTTTAGCATACTTATTTTTACGGATCAGGCATTCAGCTGGACCCGTTCTTCTTCTGTAAAAATACGCGATCTAGTTAAAAAGCGTTTTCCTTCCGGCCCTTCTAACGAGAACATACCTCCACGCCCATCAACCACATCAATAATTAGCTGGGTGTGTTTCCAGTACTCATATTGATCCTTCGACATGTAAAAAGGAGTATCGCCTATTTTTCCTAGTAAAAGATCCGAATCTCCTGTCCGGAATTCATCTCTTGGATAGCACATCGGAGAACTACCGTCACAACAACCGCCGGATTGATGAAACATTAAGGGGCCATGAGTTTCCTTTAGCGTGTCTATTAAAGCTAACGCATCATCCGTCGCTACTACACGTTCGACCATTTTGCACACCCTTTCTTTCTACCTATTTTATAAAACTGGCTGCCGATTGATTCTGTTGTATCTCCTGTTGGAAAAAGAAGCTATGTATTTTCTTGTCCATAACCTCTTTTCCTCTTTAAAATGTTAATAAAATTGTCTTTGCACCAAGCATCAGATGTCTTATCAATTAGAAAAATTTTTCATTTTGCTATCCGCTTAAAACAAGCCTGCTGGACCTTCACTGTAGCTGACGAGCATGTTTTTCGTTTGCTGATAATGACTAAGCATCATTTGATGGTTTTCACGGCCGATGCCTGATTTTTTATACCCGCCAAATGCCGCATGTGCCGGATACTGATGGTAGCAATTTGTCCACACTCGTCCAGCCTCAATACCTCGACCAAATCGATATGCTTTATTGATATTTCTTGTCCACACACCTGCACCTAGTCCGTACAATGTGTCATTAGCAACTTTCATCGCTTCTTCATCATCTTTAAAAGTCGTTACAGACAGAACCGGTCCGAATATTTCTTCTTGGAAAATCCGCATGTCATTACTACCTTTAAAAATCGTTGGCTGAACATAATAGCCATTTTCCATGTCATCTCCTAGCTTGTTTACTTCTCCACCAACAAGAACTTCAGCACCTTCCTGTTTACCAATATCCAAATAGGAAGTGATTTTTTCCATTTGTTCCATGGAGGCTTGAGCACCCATCATTGTTTCCGTATCGAGTGGATGACCAATTTTAATTTGGTTTACCCGCTCTATTGCTCGTTCCATAAATTTATCATAAATGGATTCATGGACTAATGCACGCGATGGACACGTACAAACTTCCCCTTGGTTGAGCGCAAACATCACAAGTCCTTCAATCGCTTTGTCTAGAAAACCATCATCTTCATCCATCACATCTTTAAAGAAGATATTCGGCGATTTTCCGCCAAGCTCCAATGTAACCGGAATAATATTTTCCGAAGCATATTGCATAATTAAACGTCCAGTTGTCGTTTCACCAGTGAACGCTACCTTCGAAATTCGACTATTCGTTGCAAGTGGTTTTCCTGCCTCAACACCGAAACCGTTTACAATATTCAAGACACCAGGTGGAAGTAAATCACTGATCAACTCGAGTAATACATGAATCGATGCAGGTGTTTGCTCAGCCGGCTTCAGGACGACACAGTTACCGGTCGCAAGTGCTGGTGCAAGCTTCCACGTCGCCATCAAAATTGGGAAGTTCCACGGAATAATTTGCCCGACAACTCCAAGTGGCTCATGAAAATGATAAGCAACGGTATCGTTGTCAATTTGACTGATGCCGCCTTCTTGGGAGCGAATCGCAGCTGCAAAATAACGATAATGATCAGCTGCTAAAGGAATATCTGCTGCTAATGTTTCACGTACCGCCTTTCCGTTGTCCCACGTTTCCGCTACACCAAGCATTTCCATATTTTCTTCAATGCGATCTGCAATTTTATTCAATATATTTGCTCGTTCCGTTACAGACGTTTTTCCCCAGTCATCTTTTGCAGCATAAGCAGCTTCGACCGCAGCTTCAACATCTTCTTTAGTCGATCTAGCAATCTCACAAAATACTTTTCCCGTTACAGGACTGATATTTTCAAAGTACTTCCCATTTGCCGGAGGTCGATATTCCCCACCAATGTAATTGTCATACCTTTCTTTAAAACTTACTACTGATCCATCTGTGTTCGGGTTTGCATATCTCATTTTTCACGTTCCTCCTTCATTATTTTGTAATCGCTTACAAATTGGTGAAAAACTAAGCTGTAAACCTCTATACATAGTATATCAATTGATTCAAAAAAATTCCAATTATGAGACTCTTTCTTTTGTATACTTTTCTTTGAGAATCGTTGAAAAAAAGCATTGAAATCGCACAGTTGTTTATGTACGATCTCAACGCTTTTTTATACAAATACTTGTATGCAACAGCATGCTTTAAATGATAATGTTCAAAAAGATAGATGAAAATTGGTTTAATCAAGGGATACTTCGTTTAAAGTACTTACTCGTTGTATCTCAGACAGAAAAGTCGCCTCAACGTACGGAGGCTTGTTAGCAAAGGGGGAACTTCTACTAAAATCGCCCACGTCGCGCGGGCAACGTAGAAATCAATACAATCTGTAAAAGCCTAGTACTAAGGTACCGTACCACCTTGACTATCCTTGCTTTTTTATCACTTTTTAAAACATACACTTTAAGCAGGTCAACAACAGTTTATATTATTGCAGCTCAGGCAGCATACGAACTTGCTGCTCCATTTCTGATTGACAAAGCGGACACGCAGGCGTTTCGTTGAAACTGTACGACTCTCTCATCCATCCTTGACAATCATCACTCTTACATGACCATACGTTTGTTTCTACTTCAGGTACCGGCTCTTTTGGTCCACGAGAAAAAGACATGAGGCCATCTCCTTTCCTGTTACTATTCTTATTATACCCTTTTTTGGAAAACAAATAAAGGTATGGCTATATTAAGAAACTAGCGGATGAATAAAGTGAAGCTTCATCCAGCAGGAAGTTTCCTTTCCTCCCCTACTGAATAACAAGAACAAAAGCTAAACACACGAGCAAAAGGTCCAATCTGCTTGACATCCGGAGAAAGGCCACAAGTTACTGCATTATAAAACAAATTTTTCGATTGCCTTGGCGACCCCATCATTTTCATTCGTATCTGTTATATAATCAGCTGCATCTTTTACGGCATCTTGTGCATTTTCAACTGCCACTCCGATACCTGCTTTTTCAATCATTCTAATATCATTTAAACTATCTCCAACAGCCATTACCTCTGACATTGTAATACCAATTTCTTTGCAAACCCATTCAAGACCACTCGCTTTGTTCACGCCATAAGGATTAACTTCAATATTCGTCGGTAAAGAATTGGATAATTCTAAACGCTCGTAATTTCGTAATTCCTCATAAATCAGTTTCTTTTGCTCATTATTTAACGCAACAAAAGCCATTTTAAGCCATTCATGTTTCGAAAAGTCTTCCGGTCGCGATCCTTCGAAATAGACTTTTTCTGTAGAGACAAGCCATGTCCCTACCCCTATTGTTTCAGCAAATTTCCATAGCTTTTCTAGCGTCGTTGCATCAAGCAATTGACGCTGCAGTAATTCTTTTTCTGCCGACCAGATTTCACCACCGTTTGATGTAATCATGTACGTAGACAAGTTCAAGGACTCCGCAATCGGATAACAAATTTCAAGCCATCGTCCAGTACTTAACACTACGTGAATATCTTTTTCCAATGCCTTTGTGATTATTTTTTCGGTGTATGCGGAAACTTCCAATTGATTATTAAGAAGCGTCCCATCCATATCCAATGCAATTAATTTAATTTCCTTTTCCAATGTATAAGCCCTCTCTATCATTTTATTTTAAACCTTACAATTTATACCTACGTTCTCTATACGTACTATACAATAGGAATTGTTTTCGCTCTTCATTTAATCAAGTACATACTTATTCTGCCCCGCACCCATTCCAAAGTACATAACGAGGCTCGCTACGATCATTAGCGTAATAAGCGGGACCGTCCAGGATTGGGTTAAATCAAATAAAAATCCAATTAGCATTGGGCCTACTGCAGCAAGCATATATCCCATTGATTGAGCCATTCCCGATAATTCTGCCGATTGTCTTGCATTCCTCGCCCGCATACCTAAAAAAGCCAGTGCTAAGGCAAAACATCCACTCAAGGTTAACCCGATAAATGTCACGGAAATGATCATAACAATATAGGACGTGCCAACGAGTAGCCCGAAGACCCCTAATAGATACATGGAACATAAGGCACAAACGAGCCAACGCTGGGATTGGAGTTTAGAAGCAATAACCGGAACAAAAAAACTGGCAGGCAATCCAACAAACTGTGTATACGATAATAACCAGCCTGCCGTAGCAATACTAACCCCATAATCATGTAAAATTTCCGGAAGCCAAGAGATTGTTACGTAAAACAAAAACGATTGTAGCCCCATATATAAGGCAACCTTCCACGCTAAAAAGGAGGACCAGATCCGATTACCCTTGGAAGTAACATATTGAACAGAAACTTCTCGTTCAGATACTTTATTTTTAGCCGCCAACGTGATCCAAATAATGATCGCGACTAGGGCTGGAATTGCCCAAACAATCAACGTAAGCTGCCATCCAAACTGCAACCCTTTAGCAAGTGGTATACTCAACCCAGATGCAGTCGCTGCAAAAACACCCATCCCTGTTGAGTAAACACTTGTCATAAGAGCTACTTTCGCCGGATATTTTTCTTTGACAACACCGGGCAAAAGAACATTACAAACAGCTATCCCCATTCCAACAAGCAATGTACCAAGAAAGAGAAAGAAAATTAGTGACACAGAACGGATTCCTATTCCAATAAACAAAAAGCATAATCCAATAATTAACGCCCATTCATTTGTAAATCGGTTAGCAAACTTTGGTACTATAGGAGATACAACTGCAAACGCTATTAACGGAAGGCTTGTTAATAAACCAACATTCCAATTGGCAAAGCCGATATCATCCCGGATAATTCCCATTAACGGACCGACTGAAGTAATCGCGGGCCGTAAATTAAAACTGATAAAAACGATTCCGATAAACAATAAAACCTTATACCATTTATTTGCACCGGCAGATGCCAACGAAGTCTTTTCCACAGCCACAAACTGAAACTCCCTTCCACACAACTATTAACACTATAGCATATTTTCTGCAATGAAAGATAATAGTTGAAAGGGGATAATAATGAAGTCTTCGGTCATTTGGACACACACTTAAATTAATTATTCAACAGGTAATACTTGCTTAGTCGGTATATATAGTTACAAAAAAATAACAGTGCTTAAGCTGAACAAATTAATTGCAGTCAAGCGCCCATTTACACATCTTAGTATTTTGCAAAAAACGACTTATTATTTCCCAGGCAATAATCCCTAAAAGTCACTGAAGTAGTAATTGATTATTTTACACGACTCCTTTTAAAATAATTCTAACTCTAGTCTTTTAAAGCTGATTATTTGCTAAAAGGATTAAAAGATTACCTTGTTAATTCATCTCTCTTTCTTCATTATTGTTATGGATACCGGCTAAGCGAAAATGCAACAACCGACAACCAAACAAGGCTGGCAGCTATTGCATTTTACTTTTAGTCACTTGACCATATAACCAAGTTGATTTGGAAAACAGAATGGATTTATTCGTTGAGCGCTTACACTCCACTTGCAAAACATTTACATTAGGACAGAAGGTTCAGAGCCCAATCCCATTCCGCCTTCATTATCCTTGCGCCGTTTTTGTAAAAACCAGATTGATCCAATTAGTACGATTCCAATAATATTGCCTACTAACCCAGGTAAAATCAGAACAATACCGGCAAGAAGCATAATTATTCGTTCCCACCATTTTGAATTGTCGATAAAGAATCCAATCATAGCACTGCTTACACCCATCATGCCAAGCATCGCAGTCAGAACAGAAAAGACCAAATTAACTGGCGTGACATCGACTAGAACTAAAATTGGATTGTAAATGAATATGTATGGGATGATAAAAGCAGCAATTGCCAGTTTCACTGCCGAGACTCCACTTTTGAATGGATTCGCCCTCGCTATACCCGCGCCGGCATAAGCGGCAAGACAAACCGGTGGCGTTATATCAGCAACAATACCGAAATAAAAAACAAACATATGTACCGTAATCGGTGCAAGTTCAAAACCGTTTATTAATGCCGGTGCTGCAATTGTGGCCGTAACAACATAATTAGCCGTTGTCGGCAGTCCCATTCCAAGAATAATACAAGCAATCATAGTAAAAATTAACGCCAAAATAAGAACCCCATTTGATAACGCAATAATACCCGCAGCAAATTTTGCGCCGAGCCCTGTAATGCTAACCACTCCGGCAATAATACCCGCCGTCGCCACCGCTGCAATTACCGGCAAGGCTACTCGTGCACCTTGTTCCAGTAAATTAATTGTTTTTCGAAAAGATAAACGTGTTTCCTTACGAACCAAACTAACCAAATAAGCTGAAATAATCCCGTAAATTGCTGCCCTTTGCGGGGTGAAACCAACCATTACTGTTCCTATAATAATAATGAGCGGGATTAACATATATCCGTAACGTAGCATAATTTCCTTCAGTACCGGCAGCTCGGACTTAGGCAAACCAAGTATACCCATACGTTTTGCTTCAAAATGCGTTCCAATAAAAATCCCCGAAAAATATAAAGCAGCAGGTATGGTTGCTGCAAGCATAATAGTGCCATAATCCACGCCTAAATATTCCATCATAATAAATGCGGCAGCACCCATAATCGGCGGCATAATTTGCCCTCCAGTTGATGCCGATGCTTCCGTACCAGCAGCAAACTCCGGTTTAAAACCAGCCTTTTTCATCATTGGGATTGTAAAGGATCCTGATGCAACTGTATTTCCGACAGAGCTGCCGGACACCATTCCTTGCAACGAACTCGCTGCAACTGCAGCTTTAGCTGTTCCGCCTGTATATCTCCCGGTAATCGCAAAGGCCAAATCATTAAAAAACTTGCCGATCTTTGTATGAACGAGTATAACTCCGAAAAATAAAAACAGAAAAATAAATTTGGATGAAATTTGAATGGGTGTCCCAAACACACCGCTCTCCCTAAACCACAGATTTGTAGCGATCCGATCAAATGAAAAACCAGGGTGTGATAACACTTGAGTTGGAACAAATTTGCCAAAAAGCGCATATCCAATCATCACACTTGCTACGATAACGATTGGCAATCCAACAGTTCGTCGTGTCGCCTCCAACAATAATAAAATGCCAAGAATGGAAATAATAATATCAATTGTACTATATCCGGATATTCTGCTTTGAAGAATTGAATCAAAAAATATAATCTTATGATAAGTTACATACATTGCTGTAAAAGCAAGCAGGACATCGTACCAGGGAATTGTTTTTTGCTTTTTTTGCAGTCCCCCTTTAATTGGGTACAACAAAAAAATAATTCCCAATGCCGTCCCTAAATGAATAGCACCCTGTTTTTGCGATGGCAATGTTCCAAAATATCCGACATATAGATGAAAGACCGTTAAGGAAACACCTATAAAGGTGACTACCCAAGCCCACTTTCCGATATGGATTCGAAACTGGCTTTCTCTGTCGTATTTTTCAAGCATTCGTTCCGCGTCTGAACGAGAATCTAGTTGCTGTGTCTCCTTTTCGCTCATTTCACCACCACCTTATATTAGATTAAAAGGAAAAGAGTGTTTAATGTTAACGCGCTCTTTTCCTCTAGTTTTTCACTTATTTTATTTATACAATAAGACGAATGTACCGTATGCCTCGTTTCACGCATTCTTTATTTTAAGGTGTCGAGACTTTCAATCCCTGTCGATTCACGCGTAATGATTTGTGCAACCTCAGGATAAATATGCCCGATAAAAGCTGCGTTTTCAATCTGGTTATCTTCAAAATCTCCTTCTCCATTAATAGCATTTAATGCAGGGACATGCACCGCCATACCAAGGTCCATATTTCCTTCCCCGATCGTCGCCATATTTTCAACAGAAGCCCCTGTCTCCATATTTGTAAAGTTGCTATCCAAATGATTATTCCATAAAGTGGCCATCTCACCACCAAGTGGATAATATGTCCCACCTTGACTACCTGTACCTAAAATAAATTCGTCTTTTCGACTTCCCTCATCAGCAGAAAGATCTGCAATAGGGTTATCAAATTCTAATCCTTGCTCTTCATAATAACGAGCAGCTCCCGGATGCATCGGTATATCTTTCGCTCCATTAAGCGCATTATCCAAGGTCATTTGTGCAGCTTGGGCATGTGTCATTTCATCGGCATTTTCAACCATCAAACGTGCAAGCTCATAACCAAGCTCTTCATCAATTGTATCTGTATTCCCCATTAAAATGGCGTATGCTGCAACCGTTTGTACATCTGACTCTAGAAAATCATATGTATCCTGAGGAATCATAAAGCGTTCATATCCACTTTTCTCTTCCACTTCATCCATCACATCATCAGATATTTCAAGCATGACAACATCTCCAGTAGATGCTTGTAAGCTTTCAATACTACCTGCTGGCAACCCAAGCACTCCTACCGAAATATCAATATTTCCATCTTGTACACCATCAGCTGCATCACCGAAACCTTCTTGAAATTCTTCAAAGTCACCATCTTCCACACCATACGACGATAAAATAGCTTTAGAAAGTGTATTCGTTGAACTTGCCGGAGGACCAATGGCTATTCTCGCGTCTCCGCCTCCACCACCGCTGCTATCACTGCAAGCTGCTAAAACAAGCATAATACCGACCAGCACTGTAAAAAAAACGATAAATCTTTTCTTTATCATAACAATTCCCCCCTTATAAAATTTGCTCCCTTGAGAGCATTCTTCAATTACAGGAAAAGCATGAACAGAAGATAAAACAAGTGTAATTATTTTACATTCTTACCATTATAATACTTTAGAATTGCACATAAATCAAGCTATCTTCTAATAATTTAAAATATTATAATTAATTGTGTGATTGGATGCCCCTTTCCTGTTAATTTTAACGATAGTAACTATAGACTCTAATTAAAATAGATGAATTACTCTTATATACGTTTTGATTCAAGTGTTTATGTATGGCAATGTATGGCGTAAATATTTCATTACATCGCGCTGTATCATAGATTGAAAGAAACATTAAAATCTACAAAATATACTTATACGACATATGTTGATGTTATATTTTTTCGGAATGTATTCTGTCTTTCTGTTAAGTTACATATAATTAATAATTTCTTTGGTAAGACGAGAATTACGCTGCTTCTAGTCCTATTACTTTGAGTGATCTCAGTTCAATCTTTTTAAAAGAGACTTAGACATTTTCTATAACATAAATTATATTTAAAAAATTGATAAAATTAATCTTTAACTAGACAAATTAGTATATAATAAAAGAACATTTTCAATGAATTATCTTTTTAAAAATCAAAATAACGAGGTGAAGGAAATGAATAATCATGAAATTGATTACAAGTTGTATGGAGATGATATGCAATTTGTGGAAGTAGAACTCGACCCTGAAGAAACTGTTGTTGCAGAAGCAGGGAGCTTAATGATGATGGATGATCAAATACGGATGGAAACGATTTTTGGTGATGGAGCTTCCAATCAAGGCGGCTTGATGGGCAAACTTCTTGGAGCAGGAAAAAGAGTTATTACTGGTGAAAGCCTGTTTATGACAACCTTTACAAACGAGGGGACCGAAAAGAAACATGTTTCCTTTGCTTCGCCTTATCCGGGGAAAATTATCCCGATGGATTTGAGTGAAATAGACGGAAAGTTGATTTGCCAAAAGGACGCATTTCTAGCCGCGGCAAAAGGCGTGTCTATCGGTATAGAATTTCAACGTAAGGTCGGTGCCGGATTTTTCGGTGGTGAAGGATTTATTATGCAAAAACTCGAAGGCGACGGAATGAGCTTTGTTCACGCCGGTGGAACGATACATAAAAAAGAACTGGCACACGGCGATGTTCTGCGTGTAGATACTGGATGTCTTGTTGCCATGACAGGAGAAATTGACTATAATGTCGAATTTGTCGGTGGTGTTAAAACAGCTCTGTTCGGAGGCGAAGGCTTATTTTTTGCCACGTTACGCGGTCCCGGAACCGTTTGGATTCAATCACTTCCATTCAGTCGTCTAGCCAGCAGGGTATTCGCAGCAGCACCTGAGCGGGGCGGGTCCAAAGGCGAAGGTAGCGCAGCCAGTGGATTATTTGACTTATTGGGTGGAGATCGGAAATAAAGAGATAGTATAGCTGTAATTGGTTGTTTCATAAAAAAATTTAGAACACATCGAGGCGCATACTTATATTGTGTGCGTCTTTTTATATTTTTTCCCGTAAAGCAAGATTTTCGTTTATCGTTTGAGGAAAATTCATTTTAAATGTTGGGTGATACTAAGTATGTTAGTGAGGCAAAAATAATTAACCTTTGATTTCGAGGGAGAATTGAATAAGAAAAAACTACTAGAATTATTATAAATGTTAGTCTTACAACGGAATTATATGTTTGAGCAAAACTTTAAAAATATGGCGCAATAATTATCATGTTCTTCTTTATTTTTGCTTTTACTTTTTTTCAGCTCAGCAATTCGACCATCATGTACATTCATTTGGTAAGATAATTTCTGAACGAGAAATTCATGGGCGTCCATTCTGCCTTCTAGACGGCCAAAATAGCTCCTGCTTTCAGAAGTAAGTACATCTGCTTTCCATTCAAGTGTATCAAATCTGTTATCTACTATATCAAATCGATTATCTACACCCTCAAACTTGCTGTCTACTATGTCGAAGCGATGTCTATCTCACCAAATCGATTATGCTCTCTTTATTTTTTCAGATCTTTATTTCCTTTCAGGTTAGTAATACCAACACCAATTAACGTGATCACTCCGCCTATCAGCGAGAGTATGGTCGGAATTTCTCCAATCCAAATCCATGAAATGAAAATGGCGAACGCAGGTGTTAAATAAAGTGCACTTGTTGCTTCCGCTGCCCCAACGATTGATGTAGCATACGCAATTGCAAAGTACGGTATAACGGTGGGAAAAATTCCTAAATAGACTACAGAGATAGTTGATCCAATTGACGCATGAGCAATTTCTTCTCCCAAACCGGGAATGAAAAACAACATAAACAAAGAACCAGCAATAATGGTATATGCTGTAAACGGGAGAAATCCGTACTTTTGTAAATAATGCGTTTGAAAAACAAAATAAAAGCTTTCCGAAAAGGCAGCGAGCAGCACAAATAATGCACCTAACTCCATAATCGATAATTCATCGCCAGTGCCTAAAGAAATGAGCGCGACACCAAAAAAAGCAACGATGGTACCAACCCATCCCATTTTTGAAAAACCTACTTTTAGAAAGATAGCTGATAAGGCGGCTGAGAATATAGGAGCTGTCGAAACGATGAGACTAGCCGCACCAGCGCTGATTGTTTCCTCTCCAAAGCTTAAAGCGGTATGATAAACTGTAAAACCAAGAAAGCCCAACAGCATTATAACTGGTATATCTTTGACTTCGGGCAGCTTCATTTTCGTGATAAGCCCAAATAAGATAAGAGCAAAAGCAGCAATCAGTAACCGAAGTGTTGCAAGATGCTCGGGACTATAAGACTGTAGCCCCGCTTTAATACCAGGAAAAGCCGATGCCCATAAAATGACGGTTATACCATATGCTAAAATCACTCTATTTCTCATAAAATTGCTTTCCTCTTTTCTAGTGATCTTTCTCTTAGTGTTAATAATAGTACGGCTGCCGTTCTGGAAGCCGATTGGTCGTGGAAGTCAGAAAGCTCTATTCCTGTTTTAAAAAAACAATAGTTGTGGAAATTTTAGTATATCGTATTTTTCAAGGAAATGGGGTTTTTCATTATGTATGTTCCTGCTTTATCTTTTTATCGACGGTTAATTCAGAATCAATACATCTGCCCGTGCTTCCATAAACTACTTTCGTCATCGACAAGTCTCTAAGCCAGCTTTTAAGAATATCATGCTTCACAAAACCCCTCGTGCTCAATATTGAATACGAGGGTTACTATTATCTATTGCGATAAATATGTTGACTTTAATGGGAACTTACTTTGTTTGGATTTTTTCGAATTCCTTTATGAAGGCGGACATACCGTTTTTTCACATTAGCGATCATGATTCCGGAAATGATTAATATCGATCCAATCGATACGCTAACCGTCAGCTTTTCACCCAGTAAAACGATGCTAAGGACCAGGCCAAAAACAGGAACAAGCATCATGGAAATTGTTGCTGTTACCATGTCAACTAAACCAAGAATGACAAACCAGACCGTAAAGCAAAGCGCCGATGCTAGTATACCCGTAAATAATACATAGTAAATACTTGTGCCTGTCCAGGCAATTGGAGTATTCCATTCGGTGATGATGGTTGCTAGTAAAATCCCGATCGTACCGAATAACATTTGGAATGCCGACGATTGAATTTTAGGCAATTCTCCTAAATGAAAGCGGTAATATACATTGGCACATCCCCAAGAAATAGCCCCTGCTACAATAAGCAGTTCCCCGATAACATTTTCCCCATGCCACATGTCCGTTCCCAAGATTGTTAACAAACCGAGCATGGCGGCCGTTAAGCCAATATATTTAGCGGGTGTTCCTTTTTCACCAAGAAACTTTGCTGCAAATATTGTGCTCCACATCGGCATTGAATATAAAATAATTCCTGATTTCCCCGCATCAACAAAACGAAGAGCATACATTATACACAAATAAACGATTGTCGTTTGAAGAATGCCCACAATTATAAGATGCTTCCAATATTTTTTTGGAGGCAATCCAATTTTTAAAATAAGTACGAGTACCAATAACGTAAGGGAACCAACGAGAAATCGCGCAGACGCAAAGGTAAACGGCCCCATATAATTATGAGCATCTTTCATCATGACAAAGGAATAACCCCAGATGATTGTAACCATTAGAATCATGGGCCATAAAATAAATTTATTTTGTAATAAATTCGTTAATGAAGTAGTTCGAGTCTTTGACATATGTTCCCCCTGAAATTGAAGTCTTGAACATCATAGCAGTTACGTCAGGAGGGTTTCAAGTGGAAGCGTTTATTGAAGGGAGTGCAGTTTGTTAATTATTATCGTAGTTGTAAGTTGGGAATTTTAGATTCGTGCGTCTCTATCAAGTTATTATTTCTTTGGAAATGTTGTTAAGGTGTGGGGGTGGGATATTTTGCTTAGATTAGTGGTGATTGATGGGCAGTTTCATTTTTGGTAAAAAAAAGAAAACAATCGGAAATTATTAAGGATTCGTCTGCTGCAAATAGGCTATATCCGATCGCACTTCAATAAATCTTTCGCTACTGTTCTGAAATTCAAATCAATTTTTCGTATGTCCTGTTTCAGCTCCAGCTTCATTTCCTGCATGTCAGAACGAATCTCTGTCAGTTCTTTTTTAACTTCGTTGAAACCTATTTCCAGCCGATCCACGCGTTTATTTGTTTCCTTCACATCCCCGCAAATCCATGATTGCCTGCAATAATTCCCCGTTTGTTACTTCAGCCAATTTTGTCACCTCCTGTCTTATTATATACCTAATATCATAGCAAGGTTCATTGGTTGCAACAAACGATTTTGAAGGGTGTAGCCTATTCTTCTGCAAGCAGGAAAGTTTCTTCTGAATAGGAGTATCTTATTCGGGAAATTCCGCATCCATCACAAGTAATTTGCACGTTTTCACAAGGGATCCTATGGCTGTAACGAGCGTTCCTCTCCTGCTGGCGCGCGGTCCTCTCCTGCTGAAGCGCGTTTTTCACCGGCCCGTGTAGTAAAAGGCTTACTCGCCTTCCATATAATAAGCAGCGACTGTTAATGCTGCTTCCACTTGCTCTCCCTGCTGTTCCATTTCAATCGTTTCAAGCG